>JBNKDZ010000507.1:0-10290 GCA_050288525.1 Cyclobacteriaceae bacterium | reverse complement strand
GTTCTTCTGCTGATTTTGTCACAAAAGAAGCAATTACTTTTTGACAGGTAATCAATTCATTTTCTGTGGCAATTCGGGCTATTACTTCAAACTTGGGAACTTTTTTTAACAGCGCTTCAATGTTTGCTTTTGTGAAGACATATATTTCCGTTTGTTCAACAGCCTGGTAATTTTCGATTGCCGGGATATTGAAGGTATAGCTTTCGCCGGCGCAGATAAACTGCCCTTCCGTATAAAAGAAAGCCGTTTTGTCGTTGCCATCGACATTATAAAAAAGCCGGACACACCCTTTAGTAACAAAATAAATTTCGTTTGATATCTTCCCTTCTGTGAAGATTATCTCGTTTTTATCAAACGATTTTTTCGTTACCGCATTTTTAAGTAACTGTATTTCATTATCGTTTAGCGTTGTATAAATTTGGATATTTTTGATTAGTTCATTCATGAAACGGCCTTTAATGTATTAAATATAAAAAAAGATATGTTTAGAGCCTTCCAATACCTTTGTGAATAACATTCGAAAGTCGCTTACTAATTGAAGATTCCATTTTGAATAAAATCTTCATTCTGTAATTCTGCTTCAGACACAGGATAGGATGGAACTTGTGACGTAGGGAATCTCCAACTGTTCGAATTAGCACAGGTAAAATGCTGTTCTGGCCCCTAACCGAAGGGGATCCCTACGTCGTAACCGGTAATTATTTCCTGTTGTCAATAATTACCTGAAACTCCTACCGATGACGGATTGGATTTTGTCGTCTATTTCAACCTGACAGGTCTTTGGACGATTGCTGTCCGTAGTTTAGCATCGCGTAACTACGGACCACAAATGGAAAACAGGAACTGCGTTCTGTTCACTTGTCAATAAAACTCAATCATGCAAAAATCCCCTTCTTCGCCGTGTTTCGCGCAGACACGAGCAAACCACGACTGGAGGGAAATCTAATCCTGAAATAATGCTTCATTCTGAAAATCCTGCTTAAAACAAAGGATAGTATGGGTTTGCATAGGTTAGGGAATAGTTCTGCAGACAAGGAATGCTTGATTTATCTATAGTCTACATGCAATGGAAGAATCATAATTGTTGCAACCGGTTTTCCATAACATTCACCTGGTTCCCATTCATGCTCACTAACCACATCCAGCAACTGTTCGGCAAAATCAGTTCCTTTAATATTTTTTAATATGCGTTGTCCCGTAATACCGCCACTTTCCGTAACTATAAACGCGACAAATATTTTAGTTTCAATTGGGTGTGTATTATTATTTGGATACTTTAATCGTTTCATGACTTCTTTAAATACCGCCTGCATTCCACCATTAACTTCCGGCATTTTATCAACCAATGTAAATACTTCTTTTTGTGTCAGAGAATCTGTTTTGGAAACGCATGATTCGTCTTTGCTTTCTTGTCTGAACGTCACAAATGAATAAAAGAAAAGTAGGAAGAGTATTAATTTCATATTTAAAAATGGAAATTAGAAACAAAAAATCAAAGATTTATCCTCCTTGATCATTCAGGATCATCAAACATTTTTCTTTTAATCCTTTTTCTTTTAGTCCAATGTAAAAATGGGTTTGTACAAATCTGGTTGCATCAATCAGGACATCTGACAGGTCCAAATCATCAATCACCACATAATTTTCTGGCTTGTTCTTATCTAAGTATGCATTTATTTCAGTTGCCCTGTCTTTTTCAAGAGTCATTGTGTTCCTGTATTCAAGATTTTCTGTTATACCGATAATTTCTCCTACGACATTCTGATTTTTAAAAATATTCCTTATTTCATCGATCGTATGATAATATTTCCAGTCGGATGAGATGACAATTTTTGCTCCGGATAATTCAATTATCTCATTAAGGACATTGATAGAAGCCTTACACCAGTCAATATCCAGATTTATCACACCATCAATATCCAGAAATATTATTTTCATCAATAAAAAAGCGTTTTACAGGTTCTCAATAATATACGTCCTGTGCAGAATTACATCTTTAACAGGAAAAAACCGAATATTCGGGAATAAAACCCTCCGCGCTGTGCCCTTAGCCCTTAGCCATATCACACATTATACAAACTAAAACACCCATAATCAGTCCGGACGCCTAAATTCTTACCTATGAATTTTACATTACATGTTTTCACGATGTGGTCAATTGTAAAACTGTGTACATGTTTTTTTTCATTAAAGTCAAACACATAGGCATTCGTGCGGCGAACAAGCACCAGTTTTGATTGGTCTGCACTGAAACAGAAGGCATTGACGTCTTTAAATTGATCAGGGGGCTGAAGGCCGGATATTTCGGTTTCCTGAAAGTTGGACAGGTCAAAATACCGCATGCCCCAGGTGCCGTAGTGTTCACGGGTAACCAGAAGGTTGTTGTTGTCTGCAAATTCCATTTGATCGATCATCTCAAAATCTCCGCTGATCTCATTTATCAGGGCACCGTTTGTCGTATCGATGATTTGGATCTTTCCCGGTTTGTTGTGAAAGGCCAGCAGCTTGCCGTCATCCGACAGTTTTCCGCAGAAAGGTGTTGATCCGTGAATCGTTTCAGTACTGTAGGGAAGGGTGTGCAATATGTTGTTTTGATTATCCGTGATATAAATATTGCCGGATGTTGCATATGCAGATCTGTTTTGCGATACGGATATGAAACTGGTGAAGAATTTGCGATCCTGGCCGCCTATGTTTTTAAAGGTGTCTTTTTCGATGTCATATTCGTAAATGAAGTGGTCCAGATCCATAATCATAGAATTGGAGTCAGCTCTGTATTCTATGTTCCATGCCAGTTGTTTGGGTAATTGTATTTCTTCCTGAATATTTCCCTGATCATCTATTCGCACCAGATAATCCTTTTCTCCGGCATTTTTATACACAAAAATCCCTTTTGGTGTTTGTTGAAAGGATAAACTGCCGGTATAACTACCACCTATAAAGATGTGTAATTGCGGTTCTCCGGGATTTTCGTTTTTACCATTTAATACAAATCCTTTTTTCAGGGCATCCCATTCCTTTTTTATAAAGTTTTTTAAGGCTTCTTCCGGGGTGGCGAATTCTTTTTCTCTGATTCGGAGTTTGTCAGGGTTTCCGGCTTCTGATATGAGTTTTTTCCCCTGTAGGGATAGGTTAAGTATTTTATTCGTTCTTGAATCAAAAAGGTGATGTTGTAAATCCTTCATTCTGTTTAAAATCAAATTTCAAAAAAGCATTAAAAATGTTAAAACAAAGCACCCATACCGTGATATGAATGCTTTGTTTTACTTGTTTTTTAAAATACTTCCTGTGATGGGAAGCAATCAATATTATTTATCATACGTGAGTGTCACGACTATTTTTCCGCTTTCTTTCCCCGGAATCACTTTCAGATCCATATGTCCGAGCACTTCTGTGCCTTTGCCCAGTTCAGTAAGTTTGGCGGTAACAGTTGGCTGATCACCGGAACCGATAAGTTCGGCGGCAGTCAGTTCTCCACTCCAGAGTACCGGTCCGAATGAATGTCGCAGGGTGTAGGTTTCCGGGGTTATGCCTTCAAAAACATATTCTTCCACACCTTCGTAGAGCATTTTTCGTACGAGCGTTGGGTCTGGTTGTCCGAATCCCATACCTCGTACTCTTTTGCCTTTGGACAATTCTATTTCAGCTCCCATACCGTTGACTTTTTCGGATCGTTCCCTGTAATAGTCCGTGCCGTTATCGAACGCCTCTACTTCAAAGTAATATTCTTCATCCCTGTTTAGCGTAGGAATGGTAAGGGTATAGGCATCGTAAATCATATAACTGTTGTACAATTTGTCTGGCTCTATGCCATAACGGATCACATATCCGTCAGCCTCCGGTACAGGCTGCCATAACAGAGTTACATCACGGCGATCTTCCGGGTTACGTACAATTGACACATCTTTAACTTTGGTGAATTTTGCCACATCCGGATTACCAAAAATACGGAAGTCTTTTACAGCAAATTTTCCTTCATCATGAGTGAAAACATTGGTGAGTTTTACATACCGGGCTTTTGCAGGTGCTTCAAGCTCTGTGTAATCATGTCTCAGGTCTTTGGTTAGGTTGCTTTTATCAAGCAGCATCGACCAGGTTTTATTATCATTAGAGATCTCAACAGTATAAGACTGGAATTGCTCAAGTGTGTCTCCTGCGCCAAATCCAAATCGTACTCCGGCGGGCATTTTTGCGCCATTCCTATCGAAATTGACCTGCATGGCGTAGATATCACATACTTTGCCCAGGTCAACCGTCATATATTCGCCCGGATCACCTGTTTCGGCGCACCAGTGTGTCATGAAATTCTCGTCGACTGCATTGGCAGGAGCATATCCTTCAAGTGTTGAGGATACTTCTACATATTTTTTGTGGGACAGAAGCATCCATCCCGTAAAGTTATTATCTATTGCATTCCCTTTTACGCCCGGATAGTATTGAGGATAATCTCCGAAAGTCGTTGTAGAATGCATTACACTATCAGCATCCACAGCTGTCGGAAACAGAGCCATTTCTGAGCTACCTCTGCCGGGGCCGTAGTTGGATGGAACCATACAAATAGTCCATAGCTGACCGTCTTTGTCGTGGAAGGTGCTACCATGACCGGCGCCTACCATATATCCGGTAGTTTTAAAGGTTAACGGGTTATGTGGAGAGTATTTGTAAGGTCCCATAGGATTGTCAGATACATAGACACCGTGCGAATACGATGAAAATTCAAGACCGATAGCAGCATATTGAAGATAGTATTTGCCATTATGTTTGGTCACCCAGGGGCCTTCAATCCAGGGATATTCTTCCGAATAATAGATCCGGTGATTGAAAATAGAAAAGATCACGTCATCATCTCTTCTGCGTTCGAAGCCATGTGCTTCATAGTCGCCAAAGAAAAGTACTTTGGGTTCGCTGATTTCCTTAAAGGTTTTCGGGTCCAGCTCCACCACTTTAAACGGCATGATCTGGGACCATCCATAGTACAGGTACAAACGGCCGTCATCGTCCAGATACATGTTGGCATCGCCGTACCGGTCGCTGTCAAACGTGCCGGCTTTAGTCCACACGCCTGATTTGGGATCCGTGCAGGTGAACACATCTTTTGAATTCATGGAACATCCCCACATGGTCTCGCCATCGGTGATCACGGATACCACACCTCCCGGAAAATCGGGGGCATCGACATAGGTCAGATCTCTGAGGTTGTCACCGTACCAATATCCGCGGCTTCCTGTGATGAACAGGTAATAATCATCCTTGTAGATCAGGACAACCGGTTCCCCGGCTCTGCGGGCTCTTTCTTGTCCCACGCTAAGGGTCAGAGGATTGCAGAATGTCAGGGGTTTGTCCGTGATACGGGGGGTAAAGCTTTCTGGGGTTTCTGTAGTCTTCTTGTCTGTGCTTTTGTCGGTATCACAGGAGAAACAAAAAAAACAGGCAATCAATGTCACCATGATTGCTTCTTTAAAAACAGATCGTTTCATAATACATTTCATAATTTTGGAATTATACGTTTATGTTGCTTTTGAATAAACCAGAGTTTGAAATCCAATGTAAGGATTTTTTGGAAGAATCTAAAGAAAGGGGGAAGGAGCAAAGCAGTTTGGAGTTTGAGTATTTTGCAAGAGGACAATTTTGCATCTCCATCATGAAAAAAATCAACATTCTGTAATTTCTATAATTCTGAAAATCCTGCTTAAGACAAATATGGAGCGAGAGACAAAGAGTTTCATGATGGTTTTTCAAAAAGCTCATTTTTCTGTATATCGGGTTATGTTATATTCATAGAAATCACATAGTAATTTGTTGTTATAAAGAAATTTCTAATAAAAGGCAATGATGATATTAGTTTTCCTGCTTTTATTGGTTTTAATCCGAATTTTATTTCATAATTGGGATTTATGAAGTATAATACTTTTTTATCGATCGTATAATTATTCCGTCTAATAATTCTTTCAAATATTTCAATAGTAATACGAGTATCTCTTATTTCTAATAAAGCTTTGATTTTTGATTCCTTTTCTCCAAATAACTTTAAAATAAATAAATAAATAGGTTTAGGTAAAATGTGAAAATAAGGTAGTTTCGATAAAAATTTATTTTTACATATTTGTTGATGACCTCCAAATGGACTATGCCATGGAGGGAAACCCAGAAAAAATATCCCATCTGGTTTCATGATTTTCTTAACAAAAAGAATGAATTTCTCATGTCCTTGGATATGTTCTAATACATCCTTGGTTATTATAATGTCGAATTGTCCAATATCTACCACATTAATATTGAATATATCATCATTTATAAATTCAATATTATTCCGGTTTTTCATTTTGCTGAAAAACTTGTTAGCATTTTCGATTTTTCCTTTAGAAATATCAATTCCTACTATTCTTTTACACCCTGCTTTATGAAAAGGAGCTAAATTTCCTCCTTCGCCACATCCTATTTCCAGAACACTTGTTTGTTCATTAATACTTTTCACCTCACTTATGAAAGGCCTTACATATTTTTCAAAAGTAAATTCTTGTTCCCAAAAATACTTTTCTCTATCCAAATGTCTATCCTGCATGGTTTAATCTTCTAAGTGTCAACAGCCTTCATGAAATCCATCCAATTATTCATCACAATGGATCGGGATTTTACTAAGGATTGGTTTCAATATGATTTTCTAAAATTGGCGTATCAGTTAAAAATCTGTAGCTTTTCCTCTTCCTGTCTGATCAGGAAACATGGAAACCCGGCATCATTCATAATCCCTACAATCACATCCCTCATTTATGGATATTGCTTATTCGGTGGATATTTTATTACACCGTTGGATTTCAGAAATCTGTATTCAGTTTTAGGGGTGTGTAAAGGTGATGAGTGATTTCAGGATGTTGTTGTATTACTGAGATCTACAGTTGTATCATCTCAGTATGAATCAGATTCCGGATTTAATTTTTACGAATTTTCGACTTTCTCCTTATGATGTCCATTTGTAGGAGATTAAGGAAATAACAGTGATTAACGGGGTAGTTTTTTTTGATTTTTTCAAGTATGAACATTGTGTTGTTTTTTTGGGTTTAATGGATTTATTAGTAAATATTTAAACAATGTAAAAAATGCGAATACAGACAATTTAATTACAAATAATGCCTGAAGTTCACAATTGCAAAGTTTACTATTAGACAGGATTGATAATATTTTCCCTATATCCGGTGTATAATATTTTTTTTATATTAATTGATCATCCAAAGGCAGGAAGGAAAGAATCTAAATAAGGAATAAGGATGCAAAGCAGCTTGGAGTATTTTGCAAGAGGACAATTTTGCATCTCCATCATGAAAAAAATCATCATTCCGTAATTCTATAATTCTGAAAATCCTGCTTCTTACTTGTCGATCCACTTTTTAAACTCTGTGACTTTATCGCGGCTCACTACAAACAGCTCATTTTTATCTTCATTTTTTATTAGTAGTTGTAGTCTGCTGGATGAGTAACTGAGCATTTCAGTTATCGAATTAATGTTGACAATACAGTTTCTGTTAATCCTGAAAAACATATTCGGATCTAAAATGGTCTGAAGCTTTTCGAGAGAATATTCCAGGCCAAAATTCATTCCTTCCATCGTTTTCAGAAAGGTGCTTCTTTCACAAATATGAAAATATCGGACTTCGCTAACGGGTATGGATTTGTACCGTAGACCGACTTTTACAAGAAAACGGGATTTGAAATTATGTGCATAATCAGCTGTTAAATGATCGAAATTGATGTTTTTGGCAGGTTTATCTAAATGGATATTTCGAAATTTATTTAAGGCAAGACTGAGGGGAGCTTCTTCAACAGGTTTCAGCAAATAATCCACACTATTTACTTTGAAGGCTTTTAATGTGTATTCGTCATAAGCTGTTGTAAATATGATGGGGATATCGATATGTATCGTTTCGAAAATTTCAAAACAAAGACCATCATCCAGCTGAATATCCATTAAGATCAGATCAGGGGGAGGATTGTCCTGTATCCAGTTTATGGATCCTTCAACTGTTTCAATAACAGCGACAATGGTACTGTTTTTATCTATTTTTTTTAAAAGCATGCGAATCCTTTCGGCCGCATGCTTTTCATTTTCAATTAGTAATATGTTCATTGTATAAGAGGTACTTTGACGATATATGCATTGATCGTTTCTTCAATAATAAGGGTTTTGCCGGTAATTAACCTTACGCGCTCTCCCAGGTTTTTCAGGCCTGTTTTTGTTGAGGAAAGTTGTGTTGCCATTTTCTGTACGTTGTTTTTTACAACAACATAAGATCCTTCGAGCGTAATAGAAATGTTTAAAGGCTTCTCATGTGTTGCCATATTATGCTTTACGGCATTTTCAATTAGTAATTGAAGGGAAATCGGTAAAATTTCATAGCTATCGGCATCTTTTACATCAATATTCAATTGAATTTTATCTTCACTTCTTATTTTATGTAAATAGAAATAATCTTTGATAAAAGCCAGCTCAGCGGTCAGCGATATTTTGTCTTTAGGGCTATTCTCCACAATATAGCGATAAATGGAGGATAGCCTGCTGACAAAAAGTTCGGCAATTTCGGTCTGGGTATTTATCAGGGATGAAAGAATATTTAGGCTGTTGAACAGAAAGTGCGGATTAACCTGGTTTTTTAATGTTTCATTTTGAAAGATCAGATTCTTCTCTTTGAGTTTATATTCTCTTTTTAGCGCGTCCTGCCATTGGCCAAAGAAAAAGACAGGAGTGCTGAGTAAAAGAGCGATGACCGTGATTTTCGTCGTATTGATTATCGTACGGACCATTTCCGGTTCAAAAAGATCGGGAAATCCCTGCCCTTTGATCAAATCTGATACAATCAAAAACAAAACGAATGTCATGGTACATACTGAGACCGTAATAAATAAGAAAATTATCAGCCGGCTGAGATAGATCCGGGTAACTTCTCCAGGAGTGTTATTGCTGCCGAATTTAAATATTTTGACAATCAGAAATGTCATGATTTCAATATCTACGACCATGATCAGGAATACGGAGATCAGGAAACCGAACGTAAGTTCAACGTTGATAAACAGTCCCCATAAGGGCGTAAATATGGCACAGGCTAGTACTATTAGTATATGAATGGCTAAGCCTTTCGGTAAATTCAGAAATTTTGATCCTTTTGATATCATAACTTCAAATTAATAGTTCTTATAACAAAAATGCTGATTAATTAATTCTTTCTAGATAAATATATCGTACAGTATTGACTTGATTACTCTGTTCCTGTCCGGGTATTTTTACATCCATGACCATATCTTCATGCAATTCGGTATATTCAATTTGTTTATCTTCAAGAGACACATAAATATTCCCCCAATAATGGGTTCGTCCTTTAACAGTTACTTGCGGATTATCCACAGTAAATGGATTATTCAGTGCAATATATTTAATGATCGCGCATATTTCGTTGTTAATTTGTGTGATACCAATCCATTTAAGGCGAATATCTTTGTTTTCAAATGTCCCTTCTCCAGCTAAATCAAATTCAAAGTTTACATCCCTGGCAGAAAATTCCTGATTCAATTTTAATTGATCCCAATTTAACCAGGCAAAACTCTCCAATCCTACCATGTCCCAAACAAGATTTTTCAATAAAATATCCGCTTGTGGAATATCCTTAAAGAACGATTCATCGGTGATATCTCCGGAAGGTAAATATGTGAAATTTTCCATAACACTTTTTTTCTCTCCTTCCGGAAAGGCTTCATTCAAATTTTGGGAATTGGCAATTCTTACATTATTCCATTTTGCGTATCCATTTTCTAATCCACGGGTATATTCACCTGTTATGCGCATCTTTTTTATGAAATTCCCGAATAGATCATAGTCGAAATAGTCTGTAGTCATCAGATACTTTTGGGGGACACCATTTTCTAATTTCAGGTCTGATGGAAGTTTTTCCAGATATCTTTTCGAACAGTCATTTTGTCCTTGTACATGTAGGGTAGTCAATAGTCCGAAAGCGATTGTGACGATGGGCATTAATATGTATTTCATGATTTCTAAAATTATGTTTAACATTCATTTTAGATCAAAAGAACACTACAGGACACTCGTATAAAAAATAAATATGCGGAGTAGTTGAATTGGTATGTGGAATAGTAGAATGTTATGATTTAATCGGATGGACAATTACAGACAGTATAGGGGTATCCTCTTCCTGCTATATAGCCGGATTTTGTTTCACGCAAAGCCCACAAAGGGGACGCAAAGGGCGCAGAGGGGGAATTCCTATACTGAATAAGTATTTATAA
>JBNKDZ010000506.1:0-4226 GCA_050288525.1 Cyclobacteriaceae bacterium | reverse complement strand
GACATTTTCAAAAGTATGAAATATCCTTATTGTGGGTTAAATCTGAATTAATACTGTTTAGACAAGGCCAGGTTTTTACCTGCTGATGACGGCTTTATTTTTGTTATTTTTGTTTTTTCCCTTAGGTTGACGGCTATGGTGTCCTCACGAACCAAACGAACGTTCGGGGATTAATTTATAATCTGACAAATTCGACTTTTTATTCAACAACTTTCTCCCAGTCATCGGAAGAAGAAACTGTGATGGTGCCGTCTTCATACTCGAGGATATAGTCGATCATGGACCGGCTTGTGCACCCTTTAAAGCTTCCTTCGCCGATTGCATTGTACACGATGGGGTATGAATAGCCGTAGGACCGTTCGAATTTTACGAGGTCACCGTTTTCTTCGACGATAAATCCCCAGATGATATTAATCTCCGTACCCTCACAATCGGCAGGTCCGAGGCCTTCGTAGTCGTATCGGTATACACCGGTGCCGTCATCGTTCAGGACCAGATAGCCGGGTTTGGATCCTTTGTAGGTACCGATAAATTTACTGTCAACCGTAAAGGAGGTTTTAACTTTTGCTCCATTATGCTCCATCACGCGTATATCTTCGGTTCCGGAAGGCAAAAACAACAACAGTACGAATAATGATGAAAGGAATGACATGCCAGTTTCAGGTTTTGTGTTTTACTTTATCAAACGGTACAACAAAAATGCTCAATTTATCTTCATTTGTCAAAGAAAGTGCTTCATAAACTAAACATTTGTATAAATTCATAGATTGATATATAATTGCACCCCAATTAAAAAGCGTACAGCAAATGTTGATTTACACACTTCCTATTATTGCAGCCCTTACAGGGTGGATCACCAATTATATCGCCATTAAAATGCTGTTCCACCCCAAGAAAAAGATTAAGATCCTGTTTTTCAGCATCCAGGGTATTTTTCCCAAACGACAAAATGTGCTGGCCGAAAAACTTGGAAGGATTGTGGCTACCGAATTGTTCTCTTTTGAGGATATAAAAAAACGATTCACCTCCACGGGCACAGCTACTGAAATAAATGAAGTGCTGGATGAAAAGATCGAAGATTTTCTCGATCAGAAATTAAAAAGTATGATGCCAATGCTTTCGATGTTCATTAACAGTGAAATGAAAAAAAAGATCAAAGCCACATTGCACGAAGAATTTCAAAATATCCTGCCCGAAATCCTGAACAAATATTCGGAGAAACTTGAAAAAGAAATAAATATTGAGGAGATCGTTTACACGAAAGTTGCAGCATTTTCATCGGAAAAAATGGAGCAGATCCTGTTCTCCATCATGAAGAATGAATTCAAGTTTATCGAGATCCTCGGAGGTGTTTTAGGGTTTATGATCGGGCTCATACAATTGTTGATAATTCAACTCGATTAATCTTTTACCGGAAACTTATTTTTAGTATATTAATTTAAACATATCTGACAGATATGTACCCTTCTGTTCACTGGCCTTTATCGTGAAATTTTATCTCTGAAATTTCAAAACAAGTCCATAAACACCTGGTTATCAAAATACACTTGTTGAAAAATGTAGTGCGAAAATCACGAATTGTATTATTGTATAACATCTAAACCACGTAATATGAAATATCTTCCGGTTCTGCTGTTCGCGATGATTATTGTTCAATCATCATGTATGAGAAATGAATATTTGGTAGAGTCTGACTACAGTTATCTCGGAAAATTTAAAAACTACAAAACCTTTCAGTTTATGACTGAAATAGGCGTCAACCAGGATTCTGTACGACAACGTGAAATTGTACGGGACGAGATCCTGAAACGTATGGAGCTTCAGGGGTATGCTATTGAAGAAAAAAAGCCCGACCTTCTCGTCTCTTATAAAATCTTTCTGGACCGGTTTGACTTCCAGGGCTATGATCAGCCGAACATGGAAACGTGGTTATCCACGGAAGATCAGGACGAGGAATATGATAAAGTGACGTATAACATGTACAAAGGCACCATCGTCGTTTTATTCTGGGACCGTAAAAGATCACTGGTGGTATGGCAGGGCTATGCTTCTACCGTATTTGACAATCCATACCGCAATGACAAATACCTTAAATGGGCAGTCCGGTCGATATTTGACCAATACCGGGTCTTCGGAGAAAACCTCTCCGCTGCCAATAAAATATACTAACCAGCAGGCTTATTTGCCGGACCTGTCCTTCGCTTTGGAGGTCCGGTAAATATCTGTTATTACAATGGCTTTTACTACGGCAATCAGTACGATGGCTGCCGTAATGAATACATTTGCGCCAATCTGGATCGGTGCGTCAAGCATGTTCGTTCGGTTTTAAGTATTAACAATTAAATTTTCGATCTAATATAGTTCCCAATCAAGGGTATATCGGGTCCCTGAAGTATCTTTTTCATTTTGATTGATATCGGTCTGAAACGGACCTCCTTCCCCTTCGATGGGGACATGAAATGTCCCGATAAGGCTATCCCATGCAAAAAGGTCCCAATTCCACATCTCAATAGTTACATCCATCCCTAGCCGGAGGTTCCGGACCTCTATGTCTATTTCCTTATCATGATCCGACATCATATTGATCTTTTTATCATGTTCCGGCCATATTTTTTCATCCCCGTACACCAGATATATGTCATCATGTTTTTTCTCTTTGCTCAGATAACAATGTACTTTTAAAAGGTTAAGCGTCAATAATCTATGGTTGTTCTCCATTGATTCATTTGTTATATCACAATAAAATATAGAGAAAAATACCCGATAATCAGAGCAGATTTCCATTAATGAGCATCGAACTGTTTATAAAACTGGCATTCTTCTTGTATTGTTTAAACCGAACAAAATTACATTGCTATGAAAAGGCTTATTTTATTTTTAGGACTACTGCCCATTCTGACTACCGGATGTATCATCAATCTCGAATACGACGAACGGGAATGTTTTATCGGCACCTATGCTGTGGATGAATACAGCGAATCCCTGGATGCCTACATGTTGTATGATTTCCGTATTGTCCGGGATCACAGTGATGATTATTCTGTGTACATCAAAAACTTCTACGATGCAGACCTGACCGTTTACGGGGAGATCTACGGAAGCAAGATCAAGATACCGAGCCAATGGGTGGATGGCTATTTAATCGAAGGTCATGGCAGCCTGCATGGACATGAACTTACGCTCAACTACTCGGTGACAGTTAATCATATGGTGGATTATTGCAATGCTATTTGTGATCAGTATTAATAAAAAAATCTGGTAATAGGTGATGTCTGAACAGGATTTAGGGATTTATAGATTACTATGATTAAACCAATCTTGTACACTGTACCAGGTTCCGGGGTTATTTTTTCAGTCTGAATGTATGATGCTTATGGAGGCTTTGACTGCTGTTTGGACTTTTCCAAAGTCGAAAACTTTTGAAAAGGATTGGTTTTTATGATTTCCGATCGCTGGTCCCACGGATCGCTGTCAGTAGTTTAGCCTCGCGTAACTACTGACTATAAATGGAAAGCAGGAACTGAGTTCCGTCTCTTGTAGATAAATTTAATATCTGGTTACTGAAATAGAACATTGGTCGGTTTTCCAGATACTTTGGCTCTTTTCAGTTGTTTTGATTTTTGATGCTTCCGGGCTTCAAGTGGACATGGGAGTGGTAGCAGGTTGAAATGCCCTACTCCTTGTCTCTGTAAACCTTAACCAGTTCCCGCAATTGGTCGGTGTCTTTGCAATCGATGATCTGATCCTGCCTCCGTTCATCAAGCCGGCTGCCGCCCAGTTTTCCGGACCATCCTCCTGATGTTCCCATGACGATAACCGGCTTTTTGTGGATCCAGGCAAACGCTACTTCCGATAAGGTGCCCGCTCCACCTCCGATTACAATAACCAGATCGGAAGCAATGGCAGTCATAACATTCCGTGCATGCCCCATACCTGTCGGGATGACCACGTGGCAATATTTGTTGGCCTGATCGATGTTGTCTCCCGGGAGAATGCCTATGGTGAGAGCACCTTTTTCGGCAGCCCCCTTGCTGACAGCCTCCATCACACCTCCCCTGCCTCCGGTGATTACAACACATTCAAGTTCGCCGAGGATGCGCCCGACTTTTTCTGCCAACGCATACTTTTCCGCATCTGCTGTTGAATCTCCAATTACAGATACCTGAAATTTACGGTGTGCCATTTTTTGAATTTTGTTCGTTACGATACTAAAAATGGTATAATCG
>JBNKDZ010000505.1:0-5337 GCA_050288525.1 Cyclobacteriaceae bacterium | reverse complement strand
CGGATCCAGCCATGCACTGGTGTTGCACAGAGATCTGAATGATTCCATATTCCTGCCTGAACCCAATATTAAATCAAACCTGGGCAGGGGCATTGCCGGTGAGATTGACGGACATCTGGCCCGGATTAAAGGCTTTGATATCGGAGGAGAACACTTAAAGGATGTAATCGTATCCTACCCCGACCAGCGCACATTCAATGACACCCTGATTTCCGTGGCACGTGACGGTTCCATTGGAGGTGAAGTGTTCAAAAAATTCACTGTAACGTTCGATTATTATCACAAGAAAATCTACCTTAAACCAAATTACACCATTCGCCATACGTTTGAATATAACATGAGCGGATTGGAGATCGTCAATGAGGGAACACTACTTGACAAGTTTATGGTGGCACACGTCCGCGACAATTCAGCAGCTTCGGAACAGGACATACAGGAAGGCGATATGGTCTTGGAGATCAACGGAGTACCTGCCGAAAACCTGACCCTTACCAGGATCTACAACCTCCTCAACTCCCGTGAAGGCAAACGTATTTACCTGGTTATCGAAAGAAAAGGAAAGGAGATAAAACGAAAGTTCCACCTCAGAAGAGAAATATAGAACAAGGAGCAAGAAGCAAGGAACAAGATTTCGGCACAGGCTAAGTGTATTACCTGAAGTGTGGTTTTTGTGGATTTTTATTCTAAATTCAGGACCAAAACAATTGATAAATTAATCAAAAACAACAATGGAAGCCACCAGATACGTACACGGATATTCCGACAGAGAAGCATTACGACTTAACGATCAGGCAGATACGCTGGATGATATTATCCATAATGATTCAATATTTCCAAAAGACAGCTCCGTCCTTGAAGCCGGTTGCGGCGTTGGTGCTCAAACAAAAATAATTGCCCCTAAAAATCCAGATTCGAATTTTATTTCTGTTGATATCTCGGAAGATTCAATACGTGAAGCTCAGGCGATGATTAAAGCTTCAGGTATACATAATGTCCAATGCAGGCAGGCGGATATTTTTAACCTGCCCTTTGAAGATGAAACATTTGACAGTGTGATCATTTGTTTTGTGCTCGAACACCTTCACGATCCGATAAAGGCGCTTAATGAATTGAAAAGAGTCTTAAAAAAAGGCGGAAATATGGTTGCCATTGAAGGCGACCATGGATCGACATTTTTCTATCCGGACAGCCAATATGCCCATGCGGCGATAAACTGCCAGATCCAGTTACAAATACAAAACGGAGGCAATTCAAACATAGGACGGGAGTTATATCCTTTGCTTAAATCAGCCGGTCTCCAGGATATCTTTGTTTCACCACGTATGGTGTATGTGGATGCAAGCCGTCCTCATCTTGTCGAAGGATTTATTAAAGATACCTTCACCGCTATGATCGAAGGAGTTGGAGAAGAAGCCATACTTCAGGGCCTTACTGATACTCAGACCTTTGAAAGAGGTATTCAGGACCTGTACCGGACCACCGAACCGGATGGAGTCTTTAGTTACACATTTTTCAAAGGAACCGCAGTCAGGAGATAAATACTATTTCTCCCTAAAAGAATCTGTTATTGGGCTCCGTAATAAAAATTCAAATTTTTTTTGTGTAATGTGATTTTTATGTGAACTCAATAGTAAAAATGGCATTAATTTTGTGATCTGTTTAACCTGAAAATCTACCAACTAACATTAAAAACTTAATAAAGATGTTACTCAGACGAACATTCATACTATTATTCCTTTCGGTAATCATTTTTTCATGTAACACAGATAATGATACTGTTGTTCCTGAAATTACTCCCAAAGAATATTCATTTGTGAAAATGGAATTTAGGAATACGACCCAGAGTGACGATTCTGAACTGTTTGAAATTCTTCCTGATATTATAATTTCTAACAGAACAGACATAACTCAGTCTTATAATCACTATCCGTTTAAAGGAATCTTTGAAACATCCAAATTTTCTGGTCTGGATACAGCTGTTCTGAACCATATTGTAAATCCTCAGTTAATATCTGTTCCGAATTCTACCGGCTACTTGGGAAAAGCAAAATGGCACGTCTCTGTTAAAACCGAAACTTCTGAGCCTGACATGGAAATGCATGTAATCAGTGATATAGGACCCAACACCATGATGACGATTAAATATAAAATTTATTACAGAACTCTGACTGCCGACACCCGACTAATACTGATAGATCAGGATGAAAATGAATTTGTTCTTGAAGGTACATGGACAGGAGTTGTTCCTTTTGACACCGAGATTAAGACATTGTATGAAGAATTATAGCCGGATATTCGTTTTGTTTTTATCCCCAAATTGAATGTTCGGGAATTTTGATTTTTTCAGATATTAAATTTATTTCCTAACTTAAACGGGTTATTTTACTTTTATACTAAAATTGTAACTATGAAATTATTTTTAATATGCCTCTCGGTATTTGTTTCGCTTAATTCTTTAGCTCAAGACAATAATTGTAAACCTTCTAAAATAGAAATTACTGCAAATAATTTCCATCTGGAGTATAACGACAACGGTCAACTAATTAAGGCTACCGACAAGAATTCATATGTTTATACACTTTTGTATAATGAAAATGGAGAACTGGCAAAAACTGAATGCTTTGATTCTTCCGGAGATCTGTATGAATCATACGTTTATTATGAAGATAAAGTCGAGCAGTATGACGAAGATGGTCTGTATGTAACGTATATCTATGTAATGGAAGACGGCTTTCCTGTAAAAATCATTGAAGATAATGAAGGTGATCAGGAAGTTGTTTCTGAATTAGTCTGGAAAGATGGTAATGTGATCGAGGAATCCGTATTTAAAAAAGGAGCAAAGTCAACCTATCATTTACAATACGATGACAATACGAATATTTTAAGTACTCTCAGGTTTTATGTGGACTTTACAAATCTTCTGAGTTATGCTGAGATTTTCTCAAAAAACAATATAATAAAAGTTACTACCGATAGTAAAGTCCTTGACCTTCCTATTGAAATCAATGAAAATGGATGCGTGTCTAAAATTCCAAGAAATCAATTTGGAGTAGGAAAGGATATTACCTATTAATAACTTATAGGTTTAAATTCCTGTAAACGGTAAACAGACGATAAAAGCATACAGAACGAAGCAGGAAGAATTAAATGGCAATCTTTGTTTTTAGCTATAAAACGCTGATAATAAATTTGTCACGAATCTAAACATTTTAGCTATGAAGTCATTTTTCAATACTTCCCTCATTATCGTATGTCTTTTTACATGTATCATGCCCGGTTGTAAAAAGGAGGATACGGATATACCAAATATTGTTGTTTCTGATCCGGATAATGATATTCCCACTGATCCGGATACTATAATTATTACCTCTCTACAGGTAAAGACGGCGCCTGATAAGGTAAGTTATTATGCCGGCGAAGTTCTGGATCTTTCGGGTCTTATTGTCACCCTTCAGAAATCCTCCGGTGACGAAACAGACGTTTTCCTTGATGATTTCGGCACGAATGAAATTTTAACATCGATCGAAAACGGTTCACAAATAACTGATCCCTTAACATTATCCATTGTTCACACTCCCTCCGGCAAATATGCTGAATTGGAGATCTCTGTAGTACGTTCATTTACTGACAATCGGGATGATCAGGAATACGATCTTATTTCCATTGGTGATCAGATATGGATGGCAGATAACCTTGACCATCTTGTAGATAATTCATGGTACTACAATAATGACAGTTTAACCCATGCAGAAACATATGGAAGGTTATACAATTGGGAATCTGCCCAGAATGCCTGTCCGACCGGCTGGCATCTGCCCAGCCATCTGGAATGGGAAGAATTGTATAATTTTTTGGGAGGTGAAAGTGTTGCCGGAGAAAAGATCAAAGAAGCTGGCACCACCCATTGGTCAAGTCCCAACAATGCAACCAATGAAAGTGGATTTGGTGCATTACCCGGAGGCACCCGGTATTCGCAAAATGACTTCAGGAATCTGGGTACCGGAGGAAGATATTGGTCTTCCTCAGAGGATTCGGATAATTCCAATTATGGTTATTATGTAATTTTAAGTAATGAAAGACAATATGTAACACCAAACTGGTATCATAAATTCTACGGTTTTAGTGTAAGGTGCATAAAAGATTAGAATGAGCGTATATGATAATTTCTGGAATATTATTTTAAATTTGACAAAATCTGTTCAATAATCAAAGGTGTCTTTACCGGTTAATTTATTACCTGATTCTTTTATCCTGATGAAAAATATTATTTATATAACCTGCCTTTTGTTAGTATCATCAACAATGGCAATATCCCAAACAGGACCAGAAAATTTTCGTGAAGGATTCCTGTTACATAGATTGGAATTAGCCTCTTCATATGCTGACAACCATCTAAAAGCAAATTATAAATCTATCTATAAAAGCAGATTCCTGAACTTTTCTTTTCAAAACACAAACCATAACGTAATAACAATGATCATTGATGATTTTGATAATCGCAAGATATTAGTTCAATATACGTTTGATAGCATTCCCCGGTCAACTCCGATAGAAATTAAGACCGGAATTTCCACAACTCCCATGGAAGAACGTATAATCGACATATTGGAAGATGCGACAAGAAAAATTAAGGATCAATATGAGGGCAATTTCCAGCCTTCTTCAACAACTTTTTATACAGCAATACCAATAATTTCCAAAAAAGAGAATAAAGTCATTGTTTTTTCTAAACCAATAAAAAAAAACGAATGAAATTGTCTTTGGGAATGATTATGAATTAAAGTATGATTCTGCTAATAATTTTATCTCGATAAAAAAACTCCACGAAAAGTCAACAAGCATCCCGTTAAACAGAAGTAGTGGAGATGTTACATATCATGAACACCAGACAAGTGATGAAATAACTTCAACAGATGTTTGTACCATTTTACTTAATAAGAACAGAATCCAATGGAAGCAACATATTGTTCTTAACCCTGAATATGTGGCAATATTCGACCTGAAAAATGGAAAACAACTTTTTATGCTTCGGGAGGAATTTGATGATACCATTAAAAAAATGAATAACGAATAAAACTTATGGTATCCGGGATATTTTCTATACCACAAATTTCCCCAGATGTAATCCAATAAAGACCGACGAAAGCAAAAACTGTATCTTCGATCCTTCCATCATGGATATTCCCGTAAACCAAATCATGGGCAAATATGCCGGAGCAAGCCGAATAACAAGACTATGCGAAATAGCCGCATCAGAAAAATAGATTATCCAGATCCATGAGCCAAAATACAATAGAACCCCCACGACATATGTTATGAAACCCGGCTTAAAATATT
>JBNKDZ010000504.1:0-2704 GCA_050288525.1 Cyclobacteriaceae bacterium | reverse complement strand
CTGTTTCTGGTGAAAAAAGTAACAGAATGAATAAACATCCTGTTGCGGAAGTTATAAACCGGGTAATATACAATGTTGATTTATGCATCTATACATCAGTTATTTAAGATATATTACGCAAATAATTGTATTAAGATAAGATCAAAATAGGATAAATACTTTATTTTTAATGAAAATTGAAAACAACTGTACACGAACCATCAACGATAGTTTAGGATGAGAACATCACTTGTTAGTAAAACACTTTTTATTACATTAGCCCTGATCATGTTCATTTCATGTAAATCAGACAATTCTATGGAAGAGAATAAAGCATTAAATGATCAGATGTCTGAAAAAGTTAAGAAATATGTAAAGGTGCCGCTCACGGCTGATCCGGGACATTTATCGGCCAATCAGAAGGAAATGATCCGGATCCTGATAAAAGCCTCGGACATCATGAACGATCTGTTCTGGATAGAAGCCTATGGCGATAAGGAAAAGCTGTATGCTGCCGTAAGTGATCCGGCAACCATACGATATATTGATATCAACTATGGGCCATGGGACAGGCTGGATGATAATAAACCATTTATAAAAGGTATAAGTGCAAAACCTCTCGGAGCAAATTTTTATCCGTGGAACATGACCAAAGATGATTTTGAAAAAGCGGATCTGGAAGATAAGACCAGTCAGTATACCATGTTGCGAAGGGCAGAGGACGGATCCTTGTATACCATTCCATACCACACCTTTTTTGAGGTTCAGCTTGCTGAGGTGTGTGCATTGCTTGAAGAAGCCGCCGAACTTGCTGAAGATCCAGATTTTAAGCAGTATTTATTGCTGCGTTCGAAGGCGTTACAGGATGACGAGTATTACGAGAGCGATGTGGCATGGATGAAAATGAAGAACAATAAGATCGATCTGGTTATCGGTCCGATCGAACACTATGAGGACAGGTTGTACGGGTATAAGGCTGCTCATGAAGCGTATGTGCTGATCAAGGATCTGGAATGGAGTGCCAGATTACAAAAATATGCAGCCCTTTTGCCGGATCTTCAGCGCGGATTGCCGGTACCGGATGAATATAAGAAAGAAATGCCGGGTACTTCGGGCGATTTAAATGCTTACGATGTGATCTATTATGCCGGTGATTGCAATTCGGGTAGTAAGACCATTGCCATCAACTTGCCGAATGACGAACGTGTACAGAAAAATATTGGTACCCGCCGGCTGCAATTAAAAAATGCTATGAAGGCAAAATTTGATAAGATCCTCGTTCCGATCTCTGAGATACTTATTGATGAGGATCAGCGCAGGCATATAACTTTTGATGCGTTCTTTTCCAACACCATGTTTCATGAGGTGGCCCACGGACTTGGCGTACATACCTTGATAAACGATCCGAACGTTACCATACGGGACGCACTTAAAGAATTTTATACTTCTATTGAAGAGGGTAAAGCGGATATTCTGGGGCTTTATATGATCACCTGGCTTCACGAAAGGGGTGAGCTTAAAGGTGATCTGGAAGATTATTACGTAACGTTTATGGCAGGCATATTCCGGTCTGTGCGCTTCGGGGCCTCCAGCGCACACGGGAAGGCGAATATGATCCGTTTTAATTATTTCAAAGAAAAGAATGCGTTTATCAAGGACCCGAAAAAAGGCACGTATTTTGTTGATATGGAAAAGATGCAGGAAGCCATTAAAGAGCTGTCAGCGATTCTGTTGAAAATTGAAGGGGATGGAGACGGCGAAAGCGCCGATGTACTGATACGGGAGAAAGGAAAAGTTAAAGAAGATCTGCATATGGATCTTGAAAAGCTGAACAGAGCAGACATTCCTGTAGATATTGAATTTGAACAGGGAGTGGATGTGCTTGGATTTTAAAGGAAGATTCTTCATATACGGTTAAAAGGTAACCTGTGAAAGATATATCCTTGTATTGGCAAAAAATAATATCATTTGATATCTTATTTTTATGCTTATTTGAATTATGGCGCTGAATATTGGGAAAAAAGGTGTTCCTGTAAGAGGCGGATTAAGAAGTTAAACCACAAATCAGGCTCTCCATCGTTTGTTAATAGGAAAATAGTAAAAGTATGGTTTGGAATGTGAGAATGTTGTCCGGATTTATTTTTTTCTTCGTAACAATTCATCTCCGGGCGGGAAATGATAATTGGAATGATCTTTATAACAAAGAGAATGGTGTATTCCTGAATAAAAAAGAGGATGTCGTCATTTCTGTAAATAAGGAAGGGGAGTTGATGATCCGGTCCGATATTTACAATGAGGTTTTATATCTGAATGATAATGCGAAGATGTTTAATGAAGAGGTGATCGGCTATTCTTCCACATTTACTTCCATTCAGGAATTAAGTGCCTATTCAGAAGTGCCGCAGGATAAAAACAAAACCAAAAAATATAAGGTAAATTCTTTTATTACAACAGACGCCAGGTCTTCCGGGATATTTTATGATGATCAAAAGAAGATCACATTTTATTATCCGGCACTAAAATCGGGTTCGCGTACTGTAATGTCTTATCGAAAAGTACTGAATGAACCCAGATTATGGGGCAGTTTTATCTTTTCCTCACATTTTCCGGTAGAAAAATGTTCTTTTACAGTGTCAGCACCTGCCTCAGTAAACCTGAAGTATCGTTTGTACGGACTTGAAGAAGGCCGGGTCGACTTTGAAAAAACGGAAAAAGCTGGGCTGGT
>JBNKDZ010000503.1:0-4878 GCA_050288525.1 Cyclobacteriaceae bacterium | reverse complement strand
GTTCCTGAATGTAACGGCATCCGATCAGTACCTGGCCATTGTAATACCGGGCAGGATGTTTGAAAAAATATACCGTGACAGGGGTCTGGCCCCGGAAAATCTGAGCCGCACACTCGAAGATTCCGGCACCGTTACATCCGTATTGGTACCCTGGAATACCTGTGGCGCAGCACAGTCGGGAGTGCTTGGAGTGGCTACCTTTGCCTACCTTCCCTACTGCTTTTTTAACATCATAAGTCCATTAATGACGATATTCTTTGCGTATGCGGGAATAAAAATTGCTAAATTGAACAAAAAAAGTGATCAGTAAGTATGTTTAAAACGAGTATCACCAAAGAAGAGATTAATGACCTGCCACTTTTTAAGTACGGAGGTAAAGTAGAAATAGCGGTTGGCCGGGATCAGATACGCAAAGCATTGAATGAAATTTGTCATCACGATCTGGTAGGATTTGACACAGAATCCAAGCCAGCATACCGCAAAGGACAGTTTAATCACGTATCTCTGATACAGATCGCTACTCCTGATAAAGTATACCTTCTTAAAACCCTTCAGGCAGGTGTAACGGATGAGCTGAAAACCTTTTTTAGCGATCCTGACATTCACAAGATCGGCATCGCTATTGATGATGATCTGTTTGCCCTGAAAAAACGACGTCCCTTCAAACCGGCCGGATTTATCGATTTGAATAAAGTAGCTGTTGAACTGGGAATACAAAATATCGGCGCTCGAAACCTGAGCGCATTGCTCCTGGGAGTCCGCATATCAAAAAGCCAGCAGGTATCCAACTGGGAGAACGAAACCCTGACTCCGAAACAGATCGATTATGCAGCTACTGATGCCTGGATCTGCCTGGAAATGTACAAGCGCCTCGAAGGTTGGGATATGGTGTAGGAGCATAGCGCCTGGCGCACAGAGCATAGAGGAAATATTTCCATTATCAAAAGAAATAATACAAATTAACATATAAATCCAAAAACAAATATTTATGAAAACAAACAAACTTGGAGGATTGCTCATTTTATGGATAGTCCTGCAACTATCAGGTTGCACAACTTCTACTCAGACCGTATGGTTGGATGAACTCGACCTGAGTGCAGCAACACAGGGATACGGGGTGCCGGGGATAAACAAAACCATCGATAATAACCCGCTTACAATTGCCGGACAGACCTTTGAACGCGGATTTAGCACCCATGCGGTGAGTTCATTATTCATTCTTACCGAAGGAAAAACAGCCTCATTTTCTGCAAAAGTTGGAATTGACGATGAAATAGCCGGGCATGAACCGGCTGTTGAATTTGAAGTCTATGGTGATGGTACCAAACTGTGGTCGAGCGGGATCATGCATTTTGGTGATTCTGCACGAGCATGTACCGTTGATCTTACCGGTGTAATGAAAGTTGAACTGGTGGTTGCAGACGGAGGTAACGGCAATTACTACGACCATGCCAACTGGGTCGATGCAAAGTTTGAAACTACATTAACGACTTTAGAAACGTATAATCCGATTGCAAGCGAGCCGTATATTCTCACACCAAAACCATCTCCGGAGCCAAAGATCAACGGAGCGAGGATCTTTGGTGTTCGTCCGGGTTCACCCTTCCAGTTCCTTGTAGCGGCGACCGGCGACCGGCCCATGACATTTTCAGCAAAAGGATTGCCGGAAGGATTAACATTGGATCCGCAATCCGGTATCATCACAGGTAAGCTGTTAAAAAAAGGAACTCATGAAGTTACCCTGTTTGCCAAAAATGCCAAAGGTGAAACCGAACGTAATTTTCGTATCGTGTGCGGGGATCAGATTGCTCTGACACCACCCATGGGATGGAACAGCTGGAACTGTTTTGCCGGAGAGGTTTCAGCGGATAAGGTAAAACGTGCTGCTGATGCAATGGTAAAAAGCGGTCTGATCAATCACGGCTGGACCTACATCAATATCGACGATTTCTGGGAAAACCACCGCGATTCCAAAGACACCTTGCTTCAGGGCGAATTGCGTGATAAAAACGGGAATATAAATCCAAATCAACGATTCGGTGATATGAAAGCACTTGCCGATTATGTGCACGACCTCGGATTAAAGATAGGACTTTACTCAAGCCCCGGCCCATGGACCTGCGGAGGCTGTGCCGGTAGTTACGGATATGAAAAACAGGATGCGGAAAGCTATGCCAAATGGGGCTTCGACTACCTCAAATACGATTGGTGCAGTTATGGAAACGTACTTGACGGCCTGCCGGATAATGATCCGTATAAAGTGTCATCACTTTCATACAATGGTGGTGGTGAATTAGCTACTGCCATGAAACCTTTCAAAGAAATGGGCGATTACCTTCGTGCGCAACCTCGGGATATCGTATTCAGCGTATGCCAATATGGTATGTCGGATGTATGGAAATGGGGCGGTTCGGTAGGCGGCAACTGCTGGCGTACCACCAACGATATTACCGATACCTGGGTCAGTGTAAAAAACATCGCCCTCGACCAGGATAAATCAGCTCCCTATGCCAAACCCGGAAACTGGAACGATCCGGATATGCTTGTTGTTGGTTATGTAGGCTGGGGAAACCCGCACATGAGCAAGCTTAAACCGGACGAGCAATACCTGCACATCAGTTTATGGAGCCTTTTTGCTGCCCCGCTTCTGATCGGCTGCGACATGGAACGACTGGATGATTTCACCCTGAACCTTCTCACCAACGACGAAGTGATTGATGTAAATCAGGATCCTCTTGGCAAGCAGGCTACCTGCCTCCACACGATCGGAGACTTACGGATCTACGTGAAGGAGCTCGAAGATGGCAGCCGGGCAGTCGGCTTCTGCAATTTCGGAACAGAAATAGTGGATACTCAATACAGCGATTTCGAAAAACTGGGTATAAGTGGAAACGTAAATGTACGCGACCTGTGGCGTCAGAAAGATATTGTAGAGATCAATACGGGATCAGAAAAACTGGCAATCAACGTGCCTGTACACGGCGTTCTTTTGTATAAGTTTGAGGTGAAGGAATAGAGGATTGTTGTAAATGATATTTGTAAAAAAA
The DNA here is from genome assembly GCA_050288525.1 of Cyclobacteriaceae bacterium. GTDB lineage: Bacteria > Bacteroidota > Bacteroidia > Cytophagales > Cyclobacteriaceae > JBNKDZ01. The sequence continues at coordinate 1,831 of JBNKDZ010000503.1, read as the reverse complement.
CCTTTGAGATTGGCTCAAAGGTTTTTTTATGGTTTTATATTCAGATTTCTCTTCAAGAAACGAAAAATCAAAATTTATTGACCAATATGATTCCTCGTTATATCCTTTGCGTCCTCATCGTCCTTCTTAGCGTGAAAAAAATACTGATTAGAGGAGATATTATGTTTTTTGTTTGAGGCATGATTATTTAGCAGAACATTCAAATCACCTCTTGCTAAATACTCAAACCCCAAACTGTTAATAAGGCCCACTCCCCGGCCGTGGTGGCCGCGTTTTAATTTTTCGAAACAGGAAGATTTGCTTCAAGAAACGAAAAATCATGATTTGACCACACGATTTCTTTGTGTCCTCAGCGTTCTTCTTTGCGCGTTTTGCGTGAAAAAAAATACTGATATGAGGAGATATTATGTTTTTTATTTCAAATTTAATTTTTAACAAAATATTCAAATATCCCTGATCATCAATACTTTATCTTTCTATTTTGAAAAAAAATCAATACTTTGACCCTGATCATAACAAATACTATCATATGAAACGTTTTTTTCGCATATTTTTACGTGTATTGGGCGGAATTGTATTGGTGGTGATCCTGTTTGCTTTATTTTTGATCAAGGAAGCTTTTATCCCGCTATCGATGCAGCCATACAACACTCCCGAACAAAAAGCCTATTCAAACTGGGATTCGGTCTTCAATCAATCAAAATCTGTTACAGTTCAGCCGATTCAGACAGGCGGGGGATATGTCGACATTTCAGTGTGGATTGATGAAACAAGCCCCAACAAGGAACTGGTACCTCAGGGATTAACCTACATGACGGTTACTGTTTTTCTGATACATCATCCGGAATACGGTGAAATTCTGGTGGACACAGGCCTGAACGATTCTTTTCAGGACGATCCTGATGGAGATGCCAACCTGTTGACGTTGATCGTAAACCGGATGATAGGTTGGGAAATTGAGCTGCATCCGGGCGAAGGATTGCAATCACAACTAAAAAAACACCATATTGATCCGCAAAAGATTCTGATCACTCACACCCATTCCGACCATCTGTCGGGCATACCGTACATACAGGAAAACGCCGAATGTATTGTAAGCAGAGGTGATATTAATTTTATCTCCAGAGCTACAGGAGGGAGCTATCTCAGCAAAAACAAAAATATCCGGACCCTCGATTTTTCAAACGCCCTGCCGATAGCACCTTTCGACAACGTAATCGATTTGTTCGGCGATGCCTCTGTTTGGGCTATTTCAACTCCCGGCCACTCCGCAGACCATGTTGCATTCCTGGTCAATACGCATGATGGTCCGGTCTTTCTCCCTGGCGATGCCATCTGTTTTAAAGAGCAGCTCGAACATGATTTCATCCTGAAAGAAACCGGCGCCTCCGAAGAAGAGAATAAACAATCCGCGAGGTCCTTTCAGCAGATTAAGACATTTATTGAAAAATATCCGGAGATGGAGGTTTTGATGAGTCATGAGGTGGAGTGAGGTTGAAGAATTCTAAGTTAATGAGGTTTCCAGTCTTTCTTTCCACCTTTTCCAGTCGGGCATTATTTTTTCCTGCAAATCATAAAATGCTTTTGTGTGATTATGATGTACCAAGTGGCATAACTCGTGGATAATTACATATTCAATACTACCTTTTGGGGCTTTAATCAGTTCCGGATTTAGAATTACTTTACCTTGGGGAGTACAACTACCCCATCGTGTAGGCATATTGAGTATTTGCAAAGTAGGTTCTTCAATTTTATATTTCTTAAAGAGTGGTAATAAAGATTGAAGAGTAGTTTTGAAATGGAGAGCCGCTTTATCTCTATACCATTCTGT
>JBNKDZ010000502.1:0-9083 GCA_050288525.1 Cyclobacteriaceae bacterium | reverse complement strand
GCCTGCTTTTCGGCCACTTCGACTTAGGCATGCCAAAAAACATAAATCCCATCAGGCGATCTTTTGCTCCCAAACCAAAAAATTCCTTTGCTTCTTCAAAATAGGTCACCCCACCGGTACCCCAATAGCATCCAATACCATGAGCTGCAGCAGTGAGGGCCATATTCTGTACCGCACAGCTTACGGCCTCTATCTCTTCTACTTCAGGAACACGCTCTTTTTCGTCCCGCTTCATACAAATAGCAATCACATGAGAAGCCATAAGCGGTTTATTTTTGAGTGCATTAAAATTCTTCTCCAGAAAAGTTCCGTTTTTGGTCGTGACCTCCTGATAAAGATCTGACATGAAATCGCCCAGTTTCTTTCGTCCATCCCCTTTAAACACAACAAACCGCCAGGGTTCAGTCATTTTGTGGCTGGGAGCCCAATTGGCATTTTCCAATATCTCCCGGATAATGGCATCATCAATTTCTTCTCCGGAATATTGTACCGGAAACACAGACCTTCTGTGCCGGATTAACTCGGTTATTTCTTTAGTGTTGAATGTTTGCATCGGACTATTGTTTCATTTTTTTTAAATAGTGATACCCGGATCCCGCCATATATATTCCGTTCAGGTGAAGGATTGTAGTATCTGCCTCCAAAAGCATTTAAATCATTTCCCAGACTATACTTTTCATTTAAAATATTGTCCATACCTATATAAAACCTGAATTTAAGAGAAGTGTTAACAGCTTTTTCATATCCCGCTTTTGCTGTCAGCAACTGGTAACTTTCCGAATAAATGGTATTTCCATCATTTAATGGAATGCGCCCGGTGAGGTTTCCGGATACATGCAGGAAAAAACCATTTTTATGTTCAATGTCAAATGTGGTTACGGATATGGTTTTGGCACTTCCGGTAAGTTGATTACTCGAATAATCCACATTTTCAGAGCCTTTCGCTTTTTTATAATCCTGAAACCAAAAATCATGATACGTAAATGAAGTTTGTACAAAACAGGATTTCCATTTTATGCCAACCGGAATTGTGTATCCGATCTGCAATTCAACTCCCGGCTGGATGGTTGATCCTGAGTTTTGATATACAGCACTTCCTCCCTCTGTGATCTGGCTGACAATGGTATTTTTCTGGCGCATCAAAAAAGCTGAAACATCTAAATTCAGTCTTTTATTCAACAAATTACCACGTATTCCTGCTTCCACATTAATTCCTTTTTCTGCTTCAAGTTCTCTGTTTATAATCCCGTCACTCGTACGTATTTCATCAATCACAGGTGGTGAAAATCCGGTGCTAATACTTAAATGGGCTGCTATGGCATCATTAAGTACGTTTATCAAACCGATCCTTGGAGAAACAACCGGAAGAAATTTTCTGTTTACCCGGTAGCTGGTATCCATCTCCCTGTCGTCAATTCTGTTAATATCGTAGGTTAATGTACTATAGCTCATTCCAACATCAAGTATCCATGTATTTCCGATTTTTAGTTCCGACTGTCCAAAAATCATAACATCCAATGCCCGGATATCGTCCTTATAGCGCAAGGTATCCGCTATTCCTCCTATATTTCCAAAATTGGTGGCTTTCAATTGTCCGTAATTCCATTCGGCCCCGATCGTAAACCGGTTTTGAAATCCTAACAACCTGTTTTCAAAATAAAAACGTGTCCGGCCTCCTATTGACCGTGCCTTTTCAATTTCATAATTGGTAATAAACGGATTGATCTTTTTTCCTGATGAAACATATAAAGCTGTCATGTTTCCTGTCTGTTTCCATTTAACATCATTTACTAAACCAATCCGTAAATTACGATGATCTATGGAAGCATTCTGTTGAACTGAAGCAGGCCTTGCCTGACGGGGATCTTCATCATACTGTTCTTTTGTCAATCCCCCGGGTAACTGATAATACAGATTTGAGTATAAGACATGTGTGGATAATGTATGTTTTTCAGAAAAGGTATGCTGACCTCCGAAATATACAACATCACGCCGGCTGTTGGTATGTTCCCGGTATCCATCTAGCTGCTGGTACGCATAGTTGGTCCTGAATTTGTTTTCTTTTATAGCAGGATATGCTTCGATATAAAATTTTTTAGATACAAAGGATCCTGTTGAAAAACCTGCTCTTACCAATGGAGGCTCATCCGGATTCTTTGTATACAAGTTCATGGATCCTCCCATACTGCTTCCGAATGTACTCCCGGAAGGCCCTTTGGTAAGTTCCATTTTGTTAATCAGGCTGTTATCCAGAAAATATAGATAGGTATTGCCAAACGGATCCGTAAATGGCAGATCATTCCAATAGGTTTTTATATTTCTGACACCATAAGGGGCACGCAACAAACTTCCCCGGATGCTCAGCCGGTAGCTCATGGGAGACCGTTCCTCCATTCGTACCCCGGGAATTGTATTTACAGCCCTTACCAGAGATCCGTCATCAAACCGATCAATATCATTTTCTCTTATCAGACCTGCAGAACCTGCTGTCTCCTTTATTTTGCGATAATTCTCAAAACCACGTATAACAATTTCTTCCAGAATGAAAATATCCGGTTCGAGGTAAAAAACAGTATCTTTTTCCTTCAGAGATACCACCTTATCCAGATATCCCAAACAAGATATCTTCAGTCTGGTATCTGTATACTCCGACAAAACTGCATAACCCAAAGAATCTGTCAATACAATTTTTTGGGTTTTTGGATCAGTGATAACAGCATTTTTTAATGCCTGATTGTTTTCTGCTTCCAGCACCCTTATAGTCTGGCTGAAAGATAATTGAACAGGTATAATGAGTACAAAAAAGAAAAGTAGTATCCGGGAAGACATTAATTGACGCTTTTTTACATAAATAAACCTTCAAAAAGAGGTAAAGTTTATGATTCTTTTTCTGTCTTGCACAAAATCCCCTTATATCACTTCCATAGGATCAATAAATTAATGTAACTTTGCCCCAATTAGGAGAACGTCATGAGAAAGCCATTACTTAGAACCGGTGCTGATGAGTTAAGCTATGAGATCAGAGGCATAGTACGCAAAGCCGAGCAGCTAAAAAAACTCGGAGTAAAAATATTGTGGGAAAATATCGGAGATCCGATCCAGAAGGGACATCATATGCCTGCGTGGATAAAAAATATTATCAGTGATCTTACCCAACAAGACGATACGTATGGATATTGTGATAGTAAAGGAGTACTCGAGACGAGGGAGTTTCTGGCTCAGAAAAATAATCAGCTTGGAGGTGTAAAAATTACGGCAGACGATATACTTTTCTTTAACGGACTTGGTGATGCTATTGCAAAAGTATACCAGTACCTGGTCCCCACTTCAAGGATCATAGGTCCTTCACCTGCTTACTCAACACACTCTTCTGCTGAGGCTGCTCATGCCAATGACCGTCCGGTTACTTACAATCTGGATCCCGGCAACAAATGGTATCCGGACATGGATGACCTGTATATGAAAGTGAAATTCAATCCGAACATTGTTGGAATCCTCATTATAAATCCGGATAACCCAACCGGCATGGTATACCCAAAAGAAATATTGAACCGGTTTGTGGAGATCGCCAAAGAATTCAACCTGTTCCTGATAAGTGATGAAATCTATATAAACATTACCTATAATGGTTTAAAAGCCTATTCATTGCCTGAATACATAGGCGATGTCCCTGGAATTGCTTTAAAAGGCCTTTCCAAAGAACTCCCATGGCCCGGAGGCAGGTGCGGATGGGCCAAATTCTATAACCGCCACAGTGATGTTCAGTTTGATAAACTGTGTACCACTCTTGAAAATGCCAAAATGATCGAGGTATGTTCAACGAAATTGCCCCAGCTTGCTATTCCAAAAGTTATGTCTGATCCACGGTATCCGGGATATCTGGAAGAAAACAATAAAAGGATCGGAAAACGAAGCAAGATCATTACAGATATTCTTAAACCAGTAAAAGGCATCTATTTTAACCAAACGTCCGGAGCTTTTTACAATACAATTGTTTTTAAGAATGACGCGCTCAAAAAAGGTCAGAAACTGGAAATAAAAGATGATAAAGTTCGCAAAGCTGTTGAACAATGGGTAAACCAACCGGATGTGCTGGAAGATAAACGGTTTGTGTATTATCTGTTAGCGGCTAAAGGGGTTTGCGTTGTGCCGATATCCTCCTTTTGCTCTGACCTTCGTGGATTCAGGGTGACACTCCTGGAAGACAATGAAGCATTGCTTACCAACACATTCACCAAAATCCGGGAAGCATTGGAAGAATACCTGGAAGTATAACAGTTTGGGGTTTGAGTATTTAACAAGAGGTAACCGTCAATTATAAAAATGCCTTCCTGACGCTGAATAGAAAAAAGTGGGTTTTGTAACACGAACGCTTTTTACGCTTTGCCCTGTGCAACTCCTTGTTCATTACGCCTTTATATTCACTTCACCACCATAGTCATATCCGATATCTTCAACTGTTTCACGAACCTTATCGAGATCAATATTATCTCCTGACAATTTTACCTTGCCTGAAGTAAGATCAACATCAATATGCCCGATCCCTTCGATGGTTGACAGGTTTTTTTCTACATTGGCCTTACAGTGGTTGCAGGTCATGCCATTTACTTTAACTGTTTTTTCCATGCTCATTTCTAAATTTACTGCCTTTCCTGTTTCCAGTTTTTTGTTGGTAACAATTTTACTGATCCGGTACTTTTGCCAGTACCCATTTATTACAAGTCCTGTTAGCAATACGGCTGAAGCTACTTTTAACCACATTGGTAACAGATGCGATTCATGGCCCATATGATTTGTCACAGCACCAAGGAACCATGATCTCGGTAAAAATTCATTAACAAGAATACCAAAGAATATGGCGCCTCCAATTATTGATATCAGATAATAGAATAAGGTTTTTTTGCCTAATACATTACCCAGGACAGTCATAGTTGCCGCATTGGTTGCCGGTCCTGCCATAAGAAATACAATAGCTGCTCCAGGGGATAATCCTTTCATTAGCAGTACGGCAGCAATAGGCACTGAACCGGTAGCACATACATACAAAGGTATAGATGCTGCCAACACAATCAGCATGCTCAGATATTCATTTCCAACATATTCGATGAAGAAGTTATCCGGAATAATTACAGCCATCAATGCCGCAATCAACAAACCAATGATCAACCATTTGGAAATATCCTGCAAAAACTCTACAAACGCATAACGCAACATTTCTATGATCGTGTTTTTATGGTTGCTTTTCTGATTATGCCTGCTTTCCTGCTTTGGTTCCTGATTAGGAATAACTTCCTTATCATTCATATTTGTAAGTAATCCACCAAACAATCCGGTAAAAAGCGCGATTATTGGTCGAATTATCGCCAATGGCAATCCAAGCAGTGAATACGTTGCCATTATCGAATCAATTCCGGTCTGTGGTGTGGATATCAGAAAAGACACCGACGAACCCTTTGAAGCGCCACTTTTATAGAATGAAATTCCGGTAGGAATTACACCACATGAACATAGTGGCAGTGGTATACCTATCAGTGACGCATTTAGCACAGATGTAAAATTGTTCTTACCAAGATATCTCGTTACGCGATCTTTTGGAAAGTATACATGCAATAAACCTGCTATAAAAAATCCAAGTAAAAGATAAGGAGACATCTCCAGGGTCAGATCCCAAAAGGCATATACATATTTTGTTATTATTTCAAGCATCTGCGAATTTTAACTAATATTGATCTGATAATATTATTAACTACTCTTTAAACCTATTAAATTTTAAAATGTTTTTGTAGTGTAGTATAAGGAATTACCTATTTATTTCTTCGTTTTAAATTATAATAGGATATTTGCTTCTTCTTATAATTCATATTTCTAACAAGGACATTATACAATGAAAGATCCTAAAATTATTCCCCCAATAAAGAACATCGCATTGGTAGCTCATGACAACATGAAAAAAGATCTGCTGGAATGGGCTGTTTACAATAAAGAAAAACTTATTCAACATAAGATATATGCTACCGGTACAACAGGTAAATTGCTTGAAAAAGAATTAGGTATCCATATTCACAAGTTTTTTAGCGGTCCGTTAGGTGGTGATCAACAAATCGGGGCACACATAGCAAAAGGTAAAATCAACTTTCTCGTATTTTTCTGGGACCCCCTCGAACAGCAACCACACGATCCGGATGTAAAAGCACTATTGAGAATTGCTGTTGTATGGAATATTCCGGTTGCCAGTAACAGAACCAGTGCCGATTTTCTTTTTACCTCATCATTGATGGATACAGAGTATACTAAAAAGACGGAAGATTTTTCCTCCTATCTGAATAGGAAAATTTAAATATTTTGTATTTAAAAAAAGGAAAATAACGTCTTTTCTTTGATATTTTTATATTATGTGCGATATTCCAATAAATTAACAATCAACTAGTTATTTCCTGAAATGAAAATTTCAGGCTTTTTCTACAGTGTCTTTATCATATAATGAAAAGAGTATATAACAAGTGAATTCGCAATCTTGTATATAATACACTCTTTTCATTGGTTAACTGTGTAGTGTTTTGTTTTTCAACCTTAATGTAGATTCCGGCGCACTTGTATGAGGATAACTTCTCTTTATACTAAAATAGTAAAAACCATATTTCTGGTTTTATCTTTTTCTTTCCTAAGCAACGAAAGTTATTCTGCCAATGCCACTCTTGACAGTATGAAATTGCTTATTCCAACAGTTACTGATTCAAATAAAGTAATTCTGCAAAATGATATAGCATATATATATTTCTATATAAATACCGATTCTACACAAAAATATGCCTTGCAAGCCCTGAAAAATGCGGAAAGGATTCAATATAAAAAAGGTATTTCTGAAGCAAAACGATTGATCGGGATTTCCTATAGGGACAAAAATGAACATAAAAAAGCTATCGACTGGTTACAGCAAGCCCTTATTCTGGCAGAGGAAATTCATTATGATCAGGGTATCGGAGATATACTAAACAGTATTGGTGTATCATTTAGTAAGATTAAAGACTGGGATCAGGCCCTCGATTATTATTTTAAAAGCCTTTATTATCAAAAAAATGCTAAAAATACCTTCCGTGAAGGACTTCTGTATGCAAATATCGGTGAATGCCTGATCAATAAAAATCTTATTGACAGCGCATACTACTTCCTGAAAAAATCAGAATCCATATTCGAACATACGGATAATCCAAAATGGCTTTCTTTGCTTTATGCAGAAATGGGACGTATGTACATAGCCAGAGATAATCTTTCTGAAGCATATAAGTATTCAAAAAACGCTTATGAATTAGCAAATCGGATTCAGCATCAACGACAAATACATAAATCATTGTACAACCTTTCAACAATCTATTTAAAAAGAAAAATGTATAAAACAGCTGAAACTTATGGTCATCAATGCCTTGAAGCCGCTGAAAAAACGAAACATACTCCCTATATCGTCGATGCATACGATCTGTTGTTCAGGATTTACCAAGCTCAATCTGATTATAAAAATGCCCTTCTCTGCCATATAAAACTGTCCCGATATTCAGACAGCCTTCGGCTTCAGAACGACTACAGTGAAAAAAACCTGCTTAATTTCCAGCTTGATTTAGAAAAAGCTGAAAAAGAAAATCTGATCCTCAGAAATGAAAGCGAAAAACAGGAGCGCAATATCCAACGTCGTAACATTCTGGTTTTAACCATTTTCATTTGCCTCATTCTGGTCTCATTTATTGCCTATTTTTTCTACAGACTCAGAAAAAAAGAATCTCATGTAAATACTGAACTAAAAAAATCGAATTCAGAACTTGCTGAGCAACGTGAAAAACTCAGGGCAACACTTCAGATGGTTGAAATTCTGAATGCCCATCTTCAGGCACAAAATAATACCATAAACCAGATTGCCATTGTCTCTATCGCCGATCTTGAAGGAAACATTATCAGTGTAAATGATAATTTTTGTAACCTCACCGGTTATACACGTAGTGAATTATTACTCAACAAACATAATATCTTAAAGACCAACAGCCTTGATAAAAAGCTTTATGAATCCCTCTGGAAAGATATTTCAAATGGAAAAACCTGGCGGGGTGAATTAAAAAATATGAATAAAAATGGAGATATCTTCTGGACCGACACGGCCATAGCACCCATTCTTGATGATGATAATAAACCAAATCAGTTTTTTGCCCTTCAGTTTGAAATTTCTGAACGTAAAAAATATGAATCCCAGCTAAGCAATAAAAGTCGGGAATTAACCGACCTGAATAAACTAAAAGATAAATTGTTATCCGTTGTATCTCATGATTTCAGAAGTCCGTTACATTCCCTGAGGGGTGCTTTAGCATTATTCCTTAAAGGAGCTTTGAGCAATGAAGAAATGAAGATCCTTGCAGAAAACATCGTTGAAAAACTCGATAATACCTACAGCTTACTTGAAAACCTCCTCAGCTGGGCAAAAAGTCAAATGCAGGGATTAAAAGTCTATAAAAAGGAAATAGACCTCAAAATAATTACACAGGATTGTATTCAGTTGCTTGGCCCTATTGCCGACAGAAAAATGATCCGGATTATCAATAAAATAAACAAACCTGTAATAGCATTTGCAGATAATGAAATGATCAAACTTGTCATCCGGAACCTGATATCAAATGCGATAAAATTTACCGATGCCGGTGGTGAAATCAAAATTGAAGCAAAAAAGTACGATAACGACATCATAATTTCAATCCATGATACCGGATTGGGCATCAGTAATGAAAAACAGGAAAAAATATTTAACATGGAAAATGTCACAACAGAAGGAACAGATCACGAAACAGGTATTGGTCTTGGCTTACTGTTATGCAAAGATTTTGTGGAAAGAAATGATGGTAATCTCTGGTTTGAAAGTGAATTGGGGAAAGGAAGCATCTTTTATTTTAACCTTCCTGTAAAAATTCTTCAATCTGTAGAATGATTTTTTTTTGAATTCCGAACTTTATTCTATTAAAATTATGTTTTCTATTAAGATGATTGTATAATTCTATTATTCGTTACAAAATGAAAAACATATTTTTTATCGCACTGATCATATTTTG
>JBNKDZ010000501.1:0-3087 GCA_050288525.1 Cyclobacteriaceae bacterium | reverse complement strand
CCTTAAGTTAACGGCTATGGTCCCCACGAGACACCACTTCGCACTGCCCAAGATCAGGATAACTGTCTAAACAGGATTTTTATGATTAAAGGATTGCAGGATTTCACCCTGACTCCTGAACAATAAAGAATTTCAACTCTTGCTAATTACCCAAACTCCAAACTGTTATGCCCATATGCCAAAATTCCTGCACAAATCGTAATTACGATACTTCCTCTTAAAGTAAAACCAATTTTTAGTTAATTTATACCTTTAAATAGTCATCATTTGAATAAATATTGTAATTACCCGTAAAAAACACAGGGTTAATAAAGTATCTTTGAGTATCATGTGGAAAGAACTGGAAATATTAAAAAAAGAATATCTTGATCTTGGATTATCAAAGGCCATTGATCATGAAAAGTTCTCCATGATCTCAATCGTTTATAATTCAACCAAAATTGAAGGGTGCTCCTTGTCGGAAAATGAAGCGACTGTCTTGCTTGAGAAAGATATAACAGCCAAAGGAAAACCTCTGACCGACCATATGATGGTAAAAGATCATTTTGCTGCCTTTATTTTTCTGAAAGAAACAGCCAAACTAAGGAAAAAGATCAGCATGGATCTGATTAAACAGGTCGCCGGACTTGTCATGAAAAATACCGGAGGGGTGGTAAATACGATATCAGGTAACTTTGACACTTCTGCCGGAGACTTAAGAAAGACACAGGTTTATGTAGACAAAAAATATTTTCCAGACTTCTCCAAAGTTGAACGATTATTGAAAGCACTTGTGGAAAATATAAACCAGAGAATTGATAAGGTAACAGGCAATGAAATCCTAAAACTTTCGGCCGATATCCATTACAATCTGGTCAATATCCATCCTTTTGGAGATGGAAACGGAAGAACTTCCCGGCTGATGATGAATTATATACAAATGTATCACCAGGAGCCCCCGATAAAAATCTTTACAGAAGACCGGACTGAATATATTGATGCACTGAATGAAACAGAAGCATCACATGATATTTCGATTTTCAGGGATTTTATATGTAGCCAGCAAATCAAATTTTTTAAATATGAGATTGAAAAGTTTAAAAACAGGGATTCAGGATTCTCGTTAATGTTCTGATTAATTTAGCGTCTGCCTCGCCGTTCGTGTCCTTCCTTCGCCTTGTTTGTGTCCTTCCTCTGCTGTGGTCCACGAACCACCACTTCGCACTGCCCAAGATCAGGACATCTGTCTGAAACAGAATTACAAACGCTCTAACATTCAGGAATCGAACGCTGAGCTCTTTGCGCTCTGCCCTTTGCCAAATTCCTTGCTCCTTGTTCCTCCATTTTGTTAATTTGAAGAGTACGAATAAATTCCGGCATATTACGCAGATCTGAAAAATGAGAATAGAAAAAATTACCCATAACAAAAAGCAATACCTTGATTTATTGCTGTTGGCAGATGAGCAGGAGGATATGATTGACAAGTATCTGGAAAATGGTGATATGTTTGCCCTGTTTAATGATGACCTGAAGACGGTTTGTGTTGTTCTGGAGATAGACCGGGAAACCTGCGAACTGAAAAACATAGCCACCTATCCGATATATCAGGGTAAAGGATACGCCAGGGCGCTGATAAAGTTTGTCTCCGATTATTATAAAAACCACTACCAAACAATGCTTGTTGGAACAGGCGAAACCCCGAAAATCCTGTCGTTTTATGAAAGCTGCGGATTTGAAAGATCCCATTCCATCAAAAATTTCTTCACCGATAATTACGACCACCCTATGTTTGAAGACGGAATACAACTTGTCGACATGATTTATCTGAAGAAAAAATTATAATCACAGCATGTTAGCATTGTCTGAACAGGATTTTTATGATTTAAAGATTTCAGGATTTTACCCTGACTTCTGAACGATCAAGAATTTCAACTCTTGCTAATTACTCACACTCCTAACTGTCCTGCCCTGTGTCTAAATCCTTGCTCCTTACCTTTTTTTTTGTATATTTAATTGCACAGAGGTATGTTATGAGCAAGAATGCCCTGTTTTTTTAATTGCATATTTCATTATTTAATATCCAATAATTATGAAAAATTTTATGATCCTAATATCTGCAATAGCAGTTTTAACCTCATGTAAAACATACCAGGCGGCATGGGACTATCCTCAAAAAAGCTATCCTGACAGGATTAGTTACCAACACATTGAAGCAAATGAAATCATCGTAAAATTACCTGATAAAATATATTTTACTGCTAATGAAAACCCTTTTGAAAAATTAATGGATTCGTACACATATGAATTTGTCTCTATAAAAGATTCAAGATTGAAAATGATTAATAATTATCTCGGACCAGATTCTGTTTCGAATTATCCGGCTACTTGTAATGTCACCCTTTTTAAAACGAAGCATTATATTGAAAAAGGATATATTGTCCCAACCGTATTGACACTTTCCCTGATAAACCTGTTTGGATTTCCAATTACAAGTCATGAAGTGGCGCTAGAATTAAAAGTGGAGTTAGTTGATCCAGAAGGTGAATCGTATAATACATATTTTGCAAGAGGCAAAAATAAATCATTTGCAGCATATTATTGGGGGTACACTGGTGTAGGAGCTGCGAACGAAGAAAGTAAGTTAGGAGAAATAACAGAAAAATTAGCTTTAAAAGACGCCCTGGAGAAAATTAGTTCACAACTAATCGAAGACCAACAGACAAAAATACAGGATTGATATTTTGTCAATTCATCAAATCAAACTAAGGCTTTCTTGCGGCTTGTGTGCATATGTCCTCACGAAACATCATCTCGCATTGCCAAATATAAGGATAATTGTCTGAAGCAGAATTTTCAGCATTATAGAATTTACACTGTGCGCTGTGCCTCCTCCGCTGCGGTTCGTGTCCACACCATAGCTGTCTAATCTAAGGAAAAAATAACAAGGAGAAGAAACATAAAGCACTTTTAAACAGGAAGATAAAATCTTTTTCAAGGTGCGGGCACTTATTGGCTTTTCAGATAAGAATGAATATTTGTTTAAATTTCTGGATTGATCCATAAGACAACGAAAGATATGTGACCCCATCCGGGGTCGTTTTAAATACA
>JBNKDZ010000500.1:0-9591 GCA_050288525.1 Cyclobacteriaceae bacterium | reverse complement strand
GGTATTGGACCAGAGACATCCGGAACATTTATTTAAGCAGTTAACCAATTGAAATCTGTTCTCATGAAATATTTATATACACTGATCCTGTTTTCCATTACCATAGTCGCAAAGCCCTGTGGGTGGGGTCCTGAAGAAGATGACTTCTTTTATTACAATCTGTTCTTTCAGACAAATATCTCATCGGAAGCCTACTATCCTTTTTTGCGGATAGATGAGCAGGCATTTTATTCTCCGGATCAGGAAGCATATATGCAGGTGAAGGGAAATATTGACTTATGGAAGGATGTTTTGCATACCTGGAGAGATGAAGACATTTATACAATTTTGGTTTCTGAGAATGAGGAGGAAGTAGAAAATCTGTGGAAAGGGAAGAATAGTCCGATGGATCAGGCGTGCAAAAGATATCTGACCTTTGCGCGACAGTGCTCTGATGCATTCAGATATCGAAAAGCATATTCATGGGATTATGATGAGATACGAAAGCGAACAGCAGATCTGGATGTGACGGATCTCTTGAGTGGCGGGAATAATTATTTTAATGCTGAAAAAAACATACAGTTAAAAATGCGATACGGATATCAGATAATCCGGATTTTGCATTATACCAGACAATATCGTGAGGCAATCGATTTTTTTGAAAAACATATCCAAGATCTGAATAAAGATGAGATCTACTATTACATGTTGGATCAGGTAGCCGGGTGCTACTTCAGCCTCGAAGATTATGAAAAAGCGGCGTATCTGTTTTTGACAGTTTTCAATAAAAGTTACGACCGAAAAATATCTGCATTTACAAGTTACCGTTTTTGTACGGACCGTGGATCCGAAGGGAAATCCAATTTTAGCTCCAAAGACGATAAATGTGCTTATTTCCTTCTTCGAAGCTTGAGAGATTTTTCGGGAGATACGGGTCTTGAAGAGGTGTTCACTTTAGATCCGTCAAGCGAAAAAGCCGAACTTATGTTTATCAGAAAATTTAATGATCTCGAACGAAATTTGCTCCCTAAACATATCGGGATGGCGTCAGATCAATTGCCCTCATATGCACGAATGGATGTATCGGCTGTCACCAGTCTGTATGATTTTGCAGAAAGGGCATGGTCTCATCCGGAGGTGAAGAACAAGGATTTCTGGAAGCTGGCACAGGCACATCTGTTGTTTCTTCAAAACGATTTCGCACAGGCAAAAAAAGAACTGTCAAAAATTACAGATCCTGTTTTTATCGGCCAGAAGCAGAATCTGGAATATGTGTTCGAAATATTTTCCTGGGACAAGATGAATGCTGTACGTGAAGAATATGCAGCAAAATTGCTGGATGAAGTATTTAAAAGTGAATCTGTAGATGAATGGGATTATTCCTATCCTGCATGGAAATATATTATCCTTGACCAGATCGGCCATTTGTATTATCGTGACAATCAATTGGCACAAGCATTTTTATCGCATAATAAGATTGCATATGTTGAACGTATCGGGTCACTCAGATTGCTGGATGACCTGCTGGCGTTTGTTCGAAAAGCTGATAAAAATCCGTTTGAAGAATTATTGATGAAGAGGACAGGAAATGTGAAAGAATCTTCCGCAGAAGATTATCTGCTTTTCATAAAGGGGCATTACTATTTACAACAGGGGAGGCCTGATCTTGCATTGGAATATCTGGATCAATCACCCCTGGATTTGAATAACGGCTCGATGGATGCGATTGGGATAACCGGATTGGTTCCTGCAAAAATATTTAGCAATAACATAAAGGAATGTTTTAACTGTGATGATGGGGAGGTTATGGTCGATTCGGTTTTTCTGGCTTCGGTTTTCAATTTTATACCTTCTTCGATGAAACGATCCGAGCTGGCGAAGAGTCTTACAAAGCTTGACTCATTAACCAGGGACAGCAAACAGTGGAAACGAAAGGTTGCGCATTACCTGCTTGGTAACTATTATTTCAACGTTTCTAATACCGGCTATTACCGGGGAGTGCTCAGAGGTGCTGGTAATTGTTGTTCCTATAATTATTTCCCGTACAATCATACAACCCTAAAAGATGCCGAAGAGCGTATACGTGTGGGGGAAGGGTATAATTTGTTTAGTATTAAAAACCTCGAAAAAACCTATTATAGCCATACAGACAGAGCTCGTCAGCACTATGAACAGGTAATCGCCAATTCAACAGATAAAGAATTAAATGCCAGATGTTTGTATATGCTTGCCAAATGCGAGTTGAATTCGTTTTATAATTCTGAGGAAAAATATGGAAGATATACCTTTTATGATGGAAGCATGGAGGGTTCAGCAGCGAATTATAAAGAAAACTTTAAAAAACTCAGAACAGAATATTCCGATACCAGATTTTATAAGATGATCATCGGTGAATGTGGTTTTTTCAGATATTATTGTTCCATGTAACGATCACTCATCTGTGAAAACCTCTTCCCAGTGGTTGGTTTTCATATTGTAGTAAAGGAAATAATACTCGGAGGCAAAAGCTGATCCCTGGAAATAAAGGACTTTTTGATCTGTAAAACCCGGGTTGCTAAATTCAAAGAGTTTATTATACTCAACAGGAGGAGTAGTATCCGGAATTCTCTCCAGGTAAACCGGGACAAGTTCTTTCAGATCGGAAGGATAGGCGCCTTTCTCTTTGTGATAAACTTCCAGTGCGTCAATAATTTTCTTCCCGGATTCTTTAAGGGTTTTGATCCTTGATTCCTCCAGTGAGTGATTGATGAATATCAGGACAAGTAGCACTCCGATGTTGCTAAGTACATATTTCTTCATATGCAGATGCAACATTTTATCTGCTATTACCACAATCAGCAAAATGAAGATAAGCATGGCCAGAACCAACATCAGTACCATGGATCCGGAATAATACAGCGGGTCAAAATTGACGCCTATCAGTAAAAATACTACAAACGTTATAAGGATGTTTGCAAGGAAAATGCCTTTCTTCCACATAATTGAATATATATCGTAAGATTATGCGTATATACTTATTATCAGAATAAAATTTAATAAATTATCGAAAAAAAATCATCCGGGGATTTTTCATAAGTTTAAATTGCCGGGAAAACATATAAAGAATATGGGAAAAATACTGGTATTGTACTACAGCAAAGATGGCAATACAAAAAAAATGGCTCAGTATGTGTATGAGGGTGCTCAACAGATCGAAGGGCATGAGGTGCGGTTGCGCTCTGTTGACGAAGCAGGGGAGGAGGATCTTATCTGGTGTGATGGCATAGCTGTAGGATCTCCGACATTTCTGGGTACCGTAGCTGCGGAGATGAAAAAATTCTGGGAAGACTGCATTTCCCAATGGCAGAAGATTGACGGGAAGATCGGATGTGCCTTCAGCTCCCAGGGAGGCTGGGGAGGAGGTGCGGAGCTCACCTGTAAAACGTTGATGGAGATCATGATGAACTACGGATTTTTGGTTTTCGGTGTAACTGATTATGCCGGACACCAGCAAACAGCTCATTATGGGGCCATTCAGGCAGGAGAACCACGTCTGGATAAAGAGATCAAAGCATGCCTGCGTTTGGGGAAACGGCTTGCCGAATGGGTCTCAGTATTTGTGGATGGCCGGAAAGAACTCCATCCGTTAAATGGTTTGTATAAACGGAATTTTGACGACTAATCCGATTGTTATTAATGTTTCAGATAGAAATTTCTTACTGCCCGTTCAGGATCATTTTGGAGTGCCTTATTCCTCCTTCTATAAATTCGGGCCCTGTTTTTTTAAATCCATATCGCAGATAGAGATTCATTGCCTCAACTCTTGAATGAAGGTAGATCACTTTTCCGTGACTATCGGGGTGCTCCTGAATATCCTCCAGTAACGCCTCTACGAGTTTTCCTCCAAGTCCTTTATTGCGATATTCTTTCAGGACAGCAATGCGTTCGAGCTTAATACCATTATCTGTAAACCGCCACCGTGCCGTACCACAGGGGGTATTCTGATCGTCGAGGGCAAGAAAATGATGCGACGAATCTTCATATTCGTCAATCTCGATCTCAGCAGGCACATTGAATTCCCATACAAAAACTGTGTTGCGGATGGATCTGGCGAGGGATGTTTCCTGTTCGGTTTCTATTTTTTTTATTAAAACATTCATTACCAGCGTTTTCCTTCTGATTGGTTATAAGCTTTGATTATATCTTTAACGATCTGGTGACGTATCACATCTTTTTCATCAAGCTCGGCGATACCAATCCCTTTCACGTTTTTGAGGATCCTTACGGCTTCATCAAGACCGGAAACCTGGTTGGGCTTCAGGTCGATTTGAGTGCGGTCACCGTTGACAATCAGTTTGGAATTGGGGCCAAGCCGGGTGAGGAACATCTTGATCTGCATTGGGGTTGTGTTTTGTGCCTCATCAAGCAGCACAAAAGCATTGCTCAGGGTGCGTCCGCGCATATACGCGAGCGGAGCAATTTCGATGACCCTGTTTTCCCGGTAGAATTTCAGCTTTTCACCGGGGATCATATCATCCAGCGCATCATAGATCGGCCGCAGGTACGGGTCAATCTTCTCCTGCAGATCGCCGGGAAGGAAACCCAGATTCTCACCAGCTTCAACAGCCGGACGGGTGATGATGATACGCTTGATCTCCTTGTTTTTTAACGCTTTTACAGCCAGCGCTACCGCAATATAGGTTTTTCCGGTACCGGCAGGGCCAATAGCAAAAACGACATCATTTTTCTTTACCAGTTCTACCAGGTTCTTCTGGTTCGAGGTCTTCGGCTTTATGGCAGATCCTTTCGTGCCATATACAAGCACTTCCTGCTGGTCAAGATCAAGTGTAGACTCTCCTTGTTCGATATAGTTTTTTACATTTTCATGGGTCACTTTACCATATTTGTGATAGTGACCAAGAAGCGAGTTCAGGATGTCGTTGATCTTCAGGATCTCGGATCCGCTTCCCTTAATTCGAATCTCATTTCCGCGCGATATGATCTTGGTTTTCGGAAAAGCAGAGGCTACTTCTTTAATGTTACTGTTGTCAACTCCCAGGAATTCCAGCAGGGAGATATTTTCCAAAGTTATTATCTTTTCTACCAAACGCTTAAATTAATTAATTGAACACTATATCGTTTAAGTTAAAAACATTTAATTTGCGGTAGTAAAATTACATAATAATTCACTTCTCTCTATGGCTATTATTACTTTTATGTCAGATTTTGGAATGGGGGATCATTATGTTGCTGCCGTTAAAGCCAAAATCCTTTCCATAAACCCCGGTCTGCGCATTGTCGATATTAGTCACTACATCGAGCCACATAACATTGCCCATGCTTCTTTTGTGTTAAAATCAGTATTTCGGGACTTTCCCAAAGGCACCGTTCATCTGGTTGCTGTTGATGCACAGACAACGAGTGAAATACGGTTGGTTGCCTGTCAGCTGGAAGGACATTATTTTGTGGGGCAGGATAACGGATTGTTCAGCCTTCTTAGCGAAGAAGAACCGTCTCTGGTAGCGCAGTTGTTTGCCAATGACCTGTCCAATATGAGTTTCCCCGCCAAAGATGTTTGTGCCAAAGCAGCAGCCATGCTGGCCAGCGGCTCGAATATGAATGATGTCGGTACGTTTACCAAAGAATATCAAAGGATGATCGGAAGAAAATTCCGGGCTACCAAAAAACAGATTTCCGGAAATATCATTCGTGTAGACCGGTATGGCAACCTCATCACCAACATTGAGGAAGAAGTATTCAATATCCTGCATAAAGATCGACCATTCGTGGTGAGTTTTGGAAGAGAAAAGGCAAATAAATTAAACAATGTCGCCGGCGAAGCTGACGATGGCGACTGCTATCTGATGTTCAACAGCCTCGGATTGCTCGAGATCGGTATAAACAAAGGCAATGCCTCCGAACTACTCGGATTGAAATACGACAGCCCTGTGAATATTGATTTTGAAGAATAATGTGCTGACGTATTGGATACGTTCTGAATTTCAAATCGTTGTTTTTTTTGCTCCTTGTACTTTTTTCTTACATAAACATATTGCATAACTAAGTTTTTAGTTGTAAATTGAACTAATTATTTAGTTAACAAATCACAATGTACAATACTTTTTCATCAGGAATATGGCAGGACAGGAGATGTTTCCTTACAGGAAGGATGGTTTTCGTTTTAATTTTTTCGTTTTTGATTGATTCATATGCTTGTGCTCAGGCGTATGATTCCGTCAAATTTTATATTCAGCAATACGATTATCAGAAAGCACTTGATGGTATAAAGGGTATCCCGAATAGCGAAGACCCGGAATTGCTCGAATTGAAGGTGACTGCGTTGAAAGGATTAAAAAGGTATCAGGAGGCCATTGGTGTTTACGAAAAGATACTTGAATCGGATACCAGTGATCTGAATACGATTATAGATCTGGCGAATTGTTACCAGTCAATCGGGGATTATAAGCAGGCACAAGGATACTTCAGAAAAGGATTGGAATTACGTCCCGGCAACAACTATTTAAATCTGCAGCTGGCCGATGTTTATTATCAGGGCAATGATTTTCATAATGCATTATCTGCATATTTTCAGATATTTTCTGTCGACTCATCATTTTATCCGACCCGGCAGATTGCCCGGTGTTTTGATAATATCGGACAATCGGATACAGCGATTTATTATTATCAAAAGGCAGTTGATATGAATCCGGTTGATTTTCCGTCAGCCTATAAACTGGCAAATCTGTACAAAAAGAAAGCATATTATTACCAGGGAATTGACGTAACCGGATCGTATCTGAAGCATGATTCGACAAACATAAAAATGCTGAAGCTGAATGGCTACATATATTTTCTGAACAGGGATTATATGAAGGCGGTCAATTCATTTAATAGGTGTATTGATCAGAATGACACATCAAATTTTACCTATAAGTACCTGGGATACAGTTATTTTAAAGCGTCGGATTATGAAAATGCAACAGATTTTCTGGCAATGGCATTTTTCAAAGACACCACTGATATTCAATTATGTTATGCTCTCGGGGTATCGTACAATTTATCCGAATACAACGATCAGGCGGTTTATTACCTGAATAAAACACTGGAAATGGCTTCTCCTTCTCCGGAGTTTGTTTCCCAGATCTATCAGAATCTGGCAAATGTTGATAAAAGGCTTGAGCAGTATCAAAAAGCATTGGAGAATTATACAAAGGCCTATACATTAACCCCACATGATCCCATGCTCCTGTATAAGCTGGCTAGTCTCCATGATTCGGATCTGAATAATAATACACAGGCACTGGAGTATTATCAGGCATTCATGGATGTGCGGCAAAATGCAGATGCATCTCAGAAAAATGACTACGCAATGTTGGCCCCTTTCTATGCGTTTGCCGAAAACCGGATACGTGAGATTAAAGAAGAAATGTTTTTGCAGGAGGGTAAGGAGGCTATCGGTTCGGATAAAAATTAATTCGTACTCTTTCATTAACCTGCAAGATTAAGCCATTCACAATATATGACGCTGGCGCTTTTGCTTGCAAAGCGTGACTTTGCCTTCTTTTTGTTGAAAATCATAATTTGTTCTATCTTTTCATCAACTTTTTTGCTTCAGTCACGACTACTTTTTTCTTTGCATTGAGATATGGTCTGGTTATTTTTTGTATTTCTGCTTTAAAATCAGGCAGATTTTCAAGAATATTAGTAAATCCTTTAAATACCTGTTTGGCATGTTTTTCTTCCCATATGTTCAGAGCTTTTTTTAAAATCGGGAATGATGAATCTGCCGATGCTTTCCCGGTCCTGGAAAAATTGGAAATTGTATCAAGGGTATAGTCGCGTACGATAGTACTTTTATCCTTTTCGATTAAATCTTCCAGATCCGGAAGAATTGATCGGATTATTTCCGGGATCTTATCGGCAATAAATGCAAAGGTATGTACCGCTTCCCAGCGAGTTTTGGTTTCTCTGCTCTTCAATAACGGTACGATGTTGTTTGCATAAGGTAAAACCAAATCCGGATGTGACTCTGATATCATGGTGAATACCTCAATACAATCCGACTGCAGTTTTTTGTCTTTATCCGAAAAACCGGAAGTGATGTCATGAAGCAGCGTTGGATCTTGTATACATTGTTCGGCAACGCGTTTGTTTGATTTTTCAGTTTTGTCACCTTGTTTTGATGATAGTTGGTTTAGGATTTCCATTTTTGATTTTGTTTAGTTTTAAAATCGATTAATCGTTTCTCTACAAAGTTTTTAATTTCAGGTCAATCAGTTTTTTTGCATTTTCGAAATCGTCGCTATCGTGCATGTCGATATAAATGCATCTGGTGACATTAAACCGTTTCGCATTTTTATACTGGATTTTAAGATTATCAGACAATGCACTTGACAGGATTATCGGTTCAAGCCTGTCTGCAAAGTAAAAAGCTATCCGAAAGGTATCTTCCAGAATTTTGACCCAAAACAGGGTCTTTTTCTTCCTGAGAGTCCGGAAGAGCCAGCTTTTTCCGTCATTGTAATACTTCCACACCCCGGTAATATCTTTGTGGTTGTCGTATAAATAGGCAAACGTCTGTTCCCAAAGCAGTTTTTTTTCTCCGATTATGGCAAAGATAATGTCATCGTTTGGCTCAATCGATTTATCATTTAGAGGGGAGGATTCCATAATTGAATAGTTAAGTTTTTCTCAATATAGAAATCAGGAGTGACAACAGTGTGGCAGGAGTGACAATTTTTATATGCGTTATTTAAATATTTCTCTCCAATGCTGTCAGTAGTTTAGCCTCGCGTAACTACTGACCTCAAATGGAAAACAGGAACTGCGTTCCGTTGATATTCAGGCAAAACATAAAAACAAGGGGAAAACGATAAAATTCGTATTACAGGTGGAGAGGATAGATGATGTAGAATTATTGAAATACCAATAAAGAATTAAAAATACGACATATTGCCGGATCACAGATCCTGGATATTATTTAAAATCCGGAGTTACGCGTTGCTAAACTCCGGACAGCACTTGGGGTGCAAAGGGTTTTTAGGATGTAGAACCTGGTACATTGATTGTTGCTGAGACGGTTAGACGCGATGAATCGCGTCTCTACGGGGGCTATTTAAATATTTTGCTCTCCAGCTCCTGTTTAAAAATGATCAGTTTAGGGATAACGGCTTTAAATTGCTCTTTTTCGAACTCTTTCGCCGGTTTTGTGCCATGCATAAAAATGATGTTTTCGACATGCAGGGTTTCTTTCAGTAAATTGTAAGAGGTGGCATCCCAGTCAAAAAAGCTCAGATGTGCTACATCAACAGGTTTGTCAATGAGGCTCAGCGCTGCTTTGTTTATGTTAAGACATCCGTCTCCCTGATGAAAGATCGTTTTATCTTTGATTTTGATGACATATCCGAAATTCTCCGTTTTTTCATAATCGGTGTATTCAGACCAGCTAAGCCCTTCAAGACTCCGGTCTGTTCCGTGTTGCATGCGTATCACTTTAATATCGATGTTACGGATGCTGAAATCAGAAGATGTTCCCATTTTAATCTCAGGATGAATAATACGTTTTTTGATATCTTCGAAATTCATGCAGGAATCCTGCATCATCCTATAGATCTGAGGAGGGCAGATCATGGT
>JBNKDZ010000499.1:0-2383 GCA_050288525.1 Cyclobacteriaceae bacterium | reverse complement strand
GGCTCACTAACAGATGAAAATAACCGGGTAACCATTCCGGGTTTTTACGATAAAGTGGCTGAATTGTCGGAGGCCGAAAGGAAAAAACTGGGGCAGGCACCTTTTGATGAAGACGAATACCGAAAAACCCTTGATGTTGATGCCCTTGCAGGAGAAAAAGGTTATACCATTCCTGAACAACTTGGAATACGGCCGACACTGGATGTTAATGGTATATGGGGTGGATATACCGGTGTAGGAGCTAAAACTGTGCTACCTTCAAAAGCCTTTGCCAAAATATCCATGAGGCTTGTTCCGAATCAGATAAGTGAAGAAATTACCCGTTTATTTACCGGGCATTTTAAAGCAATAGCCCCTAAGCAGGTAAAGGTGAAAATTACTCCGCATCACGGAGGCGAACCAGCTGTTGTGCCGATCGATTCGATAGCATACAAGGCAGCAGAAAAGGCCTTCGAGGAAAGCTGGAATAAAAAACCCATACCTACACGCGATGGAGGAAGTATACCTATTGTGGCGCTATTTGAGAAAGAACTGGGATTAAATTCTATTTTAATGGGTTTAGGACTCGATTCGGATGCCATTCATTCGCCAAATGAAAGTTTCGGACTTTTTAACTTTTTTAAAGGGATCGAAACTATTATCATGTTTCATAAACATTTTGCGTTAATGAATAAATAGATTATACAAAAGAACATAAAAGGTAAAATATGTATGTGTCACTTTTAATACAAAAGGGTTAATTGTATTCTACCATATTTGCCTTCCAAAAAACCTTGTTTTAACTATGAGAAAGATAATCCTATTACTCGTTATCATTTTTCAATGTACCCATGCTTTTTCGCAAACCCCGAATCCGGTTAAATGGTCTTTTACAACAGACCCTGAAAAAGCACGGCTGGGCGAAGAAATTGACCTGGTGTTTACCGCTACCATTCAGGGCGACTGGTATCTGTATTCATCTGATGTAAATCTTGATCCGGGTCCGATGCCAACGACATTTACATTCCGGATAAATGATACCTATGATCTCATCGGAAAGGTCCGGCCTATAGGCGCTTCAACAAAATTTGATAATGTCTTTAACGGAGATGTGACCTATTTCAATAATAAGGCAGAATTCAGGAAAAAAGTTAAGGTGCTGTCAAAGGAATTAAGGATCAGTGGCCTTATTGAGTATCAGGTTTGTTCAGATAAGGAAGGCAAGTGCATTCCTTTTGAATCGGCATTCAGGTTTGATAATATTGAATTTACAGAAGATCCTGTTGGCAGCCAGACGATCCAGACGGCTACAGATTCAACAGATACTACAGGGGTTCAATCCATTGTTACGCAGCCGCTAATGCTTTTTGATTCAACAATGACTGCTATAACGGACACCTCTAAGGTTGAGGAAGACAGCCTTTTGCAGCCTGCAAAGTGGAATTATACCATGACTATCAGTGAGCCTTCTGTCGGAGATGAGATTGAATTGATATTTAAAGCAGATATTCATCCGGACTGGTTTCTGTATTCATCCGATTTCACCCTTGATCCGGGGCCGATACCAGCTTCTTTTACCTTCAGTGATAATGAGACAGTTAAACTAATTGGCGATATCCGGCCGATAGGTGCACATACAAAATATGATGAGATCTTTGAGGGTGATGTCACCTATTTCAAGAAAAAGGCTGAGTTCAGACAAAAAGTCAAGATCTTAAGTTTGCCGTTTTATGTTCACGGAACACTTGAATATCAGGTTTGTTCGGATGTTGACGGGAAATGCATTCCTTTTGAAAGTGATTTCAGCTTCGGTAATGTGTCTGAGATACACGCACGAGGATTGGAAGGGAAGATCTATGAGCAAGGCATGAAGCCCGAAGAAGATACGCTGTGGGGCTTTATGATCTTTGCCTTCATTTCAGGTATCCTGGCCCTTCTTACACCCTGTGTTTTTCCTATGATACCGATGACTGTATCTTTCTTCCTTAAAGAGTCAGAAGGGGAGCAGGGAGCTGCCTGGACGAAAGGATCGATATTCGGGATATCCATTATTCTGATCTTTACCGTACTCGGAACGTTTGTCGCTCTGATGTTTGGTGCTGATGCCTTAAACCAGCTGGCAACACATTGGATCCCGAATATTTTCATCTTCATTGTATTCCTGATCTTTGCCCTTTCCTTCCTCGGATTGTTTGAGATCACCCTTCCAAGCTCGCTGGTCACCACAATGGACAGGAGAGCCGAAAAGGGAGGAATAGCAGGGGTCTTCTTTATGGCATTTACCCTGGCACTGGTATCATTTTCATGTACCTTCCCGATCGTTGGTAGTGTATTGGTATTGTCAGCTCAGGGTGAGTTTTTAAAACCAATTATGGGAATGCTGGCATTCTCGTTTGCGTTTGCG
>JBNKDZ010000498.1:0-9226 GCA_050288525.1 Cyclobacteriaceae bacterium | reverse complement strand
TGAATCCGTACCGATCATCAGTCCCATCCAGTTGGAAATATTCTGTCCCATATAAGCAAGCCCGCTCCCTGAACTCAGAAAATCTTTATCGTAGCCCAGATCTCCGTCACTGGCTATAGTGATGCTCATATCTCCACTCAGAATATCAAAGTATTCCGGTGTGATCCGGATGTTAAAATATTCAAAGTCGGAATAGTCTATACCCTGCAGGTCTACTCTCAAATCAAGTGTTGCTCCCGGCTTTATATCTTCGGAAACCACAATTTCAAAGGGTATTTCACTATTCGTAATCTGTTCATATTCTCCCAGCCGCTGTATCTGAAAGCTGTTATTCAATATCTGTACGCCAGGATTGTCAGAACTTAAGGATACTGAAACTTCCTTTGCCGTTCGAAGATAATTAATAAATGTCACCTCAACTGTTACCGTATCTCCCGGAAATATCAGATCGTTATACCGACTTTTATAGTTAACTTCAGCAATACGAATCGAAGGGCTTATGTTATCTGTTACTGCTTTATAAGCATTTAGCCTGCCTTTCCCCAACATCCCCTGATAGCTCATATTTGAGCCCACACTGTAAACATCATCTGACGTTACCCGAATCTGTTCGATCACCTGTCTGGCGTTCAGTTCCGGGAATCTTGTGCGAACAAGGCCTGCTACGCCTGCCACCATCGGGGAGGCAAAGGATGTTCCGGATACTCCGTTATATCCTCCGTTGTTGTTTGTAGAATAAACGAGTTCACCTGGAGCAAGTATATCGATTTGTTTGCTGAAGGTAGCCCAGCTCGCCAGGTTATCCGAATAATCAGAAGCCCCTACAGAAAGGACGTTATTATAGGATGCCGGATAAAAATCTAGTTCTGCATGTGTATTTCCTGCTGCTGCAATAACTACAACATCTTTTTCTTCCACCACATAGTTGATCACGCTTTGTCCGAATGAGGAGAAATTACCTGCTCCTCCCCAGGAAAGGTTAACCACTTTACAACCGTGATTGGCAGCATAAACGATCCCCTCATATTCATTTATCAGAATGTTTGAGGGAGTAGATGAGATCTTTACCGGAAGGAATTTGCTTTTATAGCCTGTCCCCGCCATTCCGATGGCATTGTTTGTTGAAGCTGCTGCCAGTCCGGAAACAAATGTTCCGTGACCCATCCCGTCAGCAACAGGGTTGTTGTCATTATCAGCGATATCCCAGCCTCTGAAATTATCGACAAAACCATCTCCGTCATCATCCAGACCATTTACCGGGTCATCATAATTTAACGCGACATTGCCGAGATCTTCGTGATCAAATTTCACACCTGTATCGACAATACCTATAACCATGCTTGTATCGCCCTGGCTGACATTCCAGGCATTGTAAATATCGATTATGGAAAGATAGCTCTGCTGACCTGAATATGGATTGGCCGCAGGATCATTGGGTATGGCAAGGATCTCATTCACAAAATATGGCTCAGCATATTCGATGAAATCCATTTGTCTGAGCTTATAAATCTCATTCCACAGATCATCACCATTTTGTATCCTGATTTTATAAATATTGTTTATCTCAGAATGCGCAACCCTTCCGGAAGTATTTTTTTCCGGCGGAAAGATCTGAGTTATTTGTGATGTATTTGTTAGAGAAGATATCTCCTCCAGTTTCTGGCTGTTATCTGTTGACATCCTTGCTCCTGTTGCTGAAGCATTTCGTATTTTAAAAACGATAACATCTTCAAGATACTTCCCATCAGACTGAGCTATTGTATTCACGGGTATAAGCACCGATAAAAGCCCTAAGAAAGTAACTATGATTTTAAATTGAATTCCCTGCTTTTCCAACGTACACATGTTCAGTTAACTAAAAAACCCCTTTGACTATTTCGTATGTTAAAGGAACTAATTTTGTAACTGAATTGCTGTTGAAAACGGTGTCAAATCCTACGCACAAAAGACATTTAAGGTAATTTGAATCTTTTTTTATAAAAAACGACAAATAGCCGTTTATTAAGCATTATGAAAGGTTTTTAATAGCTCTTTACCCACCTTTAACTACCTGTAAATCAATATGTATATCCCACAATTGCTAATTATTGTGAAAAGGATGACATGGTATGACTCAGAATCTTTGTTTTTCGTAGATCACAAAAGCGTAATCATAGGCATGTCGGTCATCTGACGGATGCTCATCACGTGACACCTCCTTCCAGTCGGACTTTTCAAATTCAGGGAAATACGTATCCCCTTCAACCGTTGTTTTTACTTCCGTAATAACCAGCCGGTCAGCCAGCGCCAGGGATTGCCGGTAGATCTCTCCTCCCCCAAGAATAAACAATTCATCTGCTCCCTTTAATCGTGCTTTTTCGATGGCTTCCTCAATATCATAGACAACTATAACACCTTCCTGATCATAGGATTTATTTCGTGTTATCACATAATTTATTCTGTTGGACAAGGGCTTGCCAAGGGATTCGAATGTTTTCCTTCCCATAGCCACATGATGGCCGGTGGTCATTTTTCTGAAAAATTTCATGTCTTCAGGAAGATGCCAGATCAGTTGATTATCCTTTCCTATAACATTATTTTCAGCTTTGGCTACAATTATACTAACGATCATATTTTATTCCCCCGTAAAAATTCTTCGATTGACATCCGTTTTTTCCCCTCCATCTGGATTTCCAGCACTCCAATGGTGCCTTTTTTGCAATTTATAGTTAAAAAGGACTTTTCATCTGATGTATACGCACCGGGCTCTTGTTCAGATTCAGGATCCGTAATACGTGTTTTCAACAATTTATAATTCACCCCATTTAAGGTTGTCCAGGCTGCAGGATAGGGAGACAGTCCTCGTATAAAATTATAGATACTGTCAGCATCATTATCCCAGTTGATCCTGCAGTCTTCCTTAAAGATCTTGGGGGCCGCCATTAATTCTTCTGAGGAATTCTGTGGTCTTAGTTGATATGCATCGTTTTCAATCGCCTGTACTGTTTTTACGACCAATACGGCTCCTGACACCATCAGCCGGTCATGGAGTGATCCGGCGGTATCATCGGGAAAAATGGGCTCCTTTTCCTGAAAAATGATGTTGCCAGTATCTATTTCGTGTCGAATAAAAAAGGTCGTCACTCCCGTTTCGGTATCCCCGTTGATCACCGCCCAGTTTATCGGGGCAGCTCCCCGGTATTGAGGCAAGAGTGAGGCGTGCAGATTGAATGTTCCGTATTCAGGCATGGACCACACCACTTCCGGCAACATCCTGAAGGCTACCACCACCTGCAAATTGGCATTCAGGGACCTTAATTCTTCCACAAACGCATCAGATTTAAGGTTTGTGGGTTGTAAAATTTTCAGGCATTTGGACAAGGCATATTCCTTAACCGGCGAAAAAGACAGCTTCCTGCCTCTGCCTTTAGGTTTGTCAGGGGCTGTGATTACGCCGACAATATTGAAATTATTTTCCACTAGCTGCCGCAGGCTCTCAACGGCAAAGTCGGGTGTGCCCATAAATACGATCCTGAGTTCTTTCATTGGTTATCTGGTAAAATCATTATACAACAAATATTTTTTTCTGATTTTCATAAATGCATTTAGATCTTTCTGCCAGGAATTCCGGATCTCCTCTTCAGAAATGCCATTTATTATTTGTTCCTTCAAGGTTGATGTACCTGCCAGTGTGTTAAAATACGGAATGAAAAAATCTTCTTCCTTATTCCAAAGCTTATAAAATCCGATCAGATAGGAAAGATCTATCCGGGATTTCACTTCTGCCTCGCGAAGGTCTTTGCCATAACATACTTCATCCATGCATTTTGGTGAAGCAGCCATCCCTTTAATTGAACGGGGAGTAAATTCATAGGTACCAAACCGGGAATCGGGATAACCTATGACAAGAAACGGGGTATATGTTCCACGTCCAAGGCTTATTTTTGTCCCTTCAAACAAGCATATTGAAGGATAAAGCCGTATCGCCTGATCGTTGGGCAGATTAGGAGATGGCTTTACAGGCAGGCAGTAGAGGCTGTCATGGGTATAGTGTTCCATTCCAATCACATCGAGATCACAAACCAGTGAGTCTTCCAGCCAGCGCTCCCCATTGATCATCAGCGCATATTCACCTACGGTCATACCATGAACGATGGGCACATGATGCATGCCGACAAACGATTTGAATGCATCTTCCAATACCGGCCCGTCGACATAATGACCGTTGGGATTCGGCCGGTCCAGCACCAGCATCTTCACACCGCTTGCAGCACATGCCTCCATCATATAGTGCATCGAACTGATATAGGTATAAAACCGGGCTCCCACATCCTGAATATCAAAAATCACGATATCCAGCCCTTCCATCATTTCCGGAGTAGGTTTTCGGTGCTTTCCATATAACGACACGATGGGAATTCCTGTTTTTTCATCAACTTCATTGTTTGTATGTTCACCTGCCTCAGCAGATCCCCTGAAACCGTGCTCGGGAGAAAAAATCTTTGTTACAGACACGCCATGATCCAGCAAAAAATCCACCAGATGCTTACCTCCTGCTATGGAGGTCGGGTTAACGAGTAGTCCGACTTTTTTATCAAGGATTTTACTCAGATACAGATCGGTACGTTCGGCTCCGACGATGATCCTGACGGGTTCGGGGTCCGCAAAACACCCCTTCATTAAAAAAAATATAAAAATAGAAACAGAAAAAAGACTTCTAATCATGTTATCTTTTTATTTTGCAGTGAAATTTTTGTTGAGCCATAAATTTAAGGATATTCTTGAACCTATCGTACTTCATAACGAAAAGAATAAATCACAGCAAAGCTGATTCATTTTCAAGCACGATCTACAAGGTCGCCATTGCAAGTGTAGGGATCGGTCTGGCTATCATGATCATCTCTTTTCTGATACTCAAAGGGTTTCAGGATAAGATCCAGGAAAAGATGATAAGCTTTGCCGGACATTTCCAAATCACAAAATTAAGTCTCAACCAGTCCTTCGAAGAAGAGCCTATCACCAATAACTTTGCTTTTTTCAGAAATTACAGTGAAACAGGATTTGTAAAACATCTCCAGCAATATGCGCACAAGGCTGCCCTCCTGAAAGCCAACGACGAAGTGATGGGGGTCGTTTTCAAAGGCATAAGTTCAGATTTTGATATTGAGCGGTTCAATCCCAATATTGTTGAGGGAGAATTTATTCACCTGAAAGATTCCGGATATTCTAAAGAAATAATCATCAGCAAACAAATCGCAAATAAACTGCAACTGTCGGTAGGCGATAATACCATGATCTATTTCATCACGGAAGATGATAATAATCCCCTCAGAAGAAGGGTGCTTAAAATTGTCGGCATTTATGAGACTGCCCTGGAAGATTTTGATGAAAAGATCCTGATCGGTGATCTGGCGCTTATTCAGCGAATAAACAAATGGCCTCCAAACCAGGTTGGCGGGATTGAAGTGTATGTGGATGACTTCAAAAAGATCGATGCATACCACAAAAAGCTGCTCGACCTGATCGAATATGACCAGTATGTGGAAAAGATCAGTGACAAATATGTAGAGATCTTTGACTGGCTGGCTTTGTTAAACCGCAATGTGGTGATCTTTTTAAGTATTACCTTGTTTGTGGTAAGTTTTAATATGATATCCATATTGATCATACTGATCATGGAAAGGACAAATATGATCGGTACCCTGAAGGCTCTGGGAGCCCAGAATGATTTTATACAAAAGATCTTTATCTACAATGGCATGATGCTGATCGTCAAAGGGTTGATACTGGGCAACATAATCGGGATCGGATTCGGCATTTTACAGGACAGGTTTAAAGTTATCCCGCTGGACCCAGACAACTATTACATGGATTATGTGCCGATTACCTGGAACTGGCAGATAATAATTCTTCTGAACATTCTTACATTTTTAATTGTGAGTACTGTACTGATCTTACCAACAATGGTTATCAGTCGTATATCACCGATCAAATCCATCAAGTTTGACTAGAACAGATCTTTCCTGAAGTCCCGACTTGTCCGATTTAGTGCAGTTTGGGTCATGGTATAACAGAGGATTTCAGGGCAGTTCGTGGATAATCCTTGTCCTGAATGAACGTATCTCTAAGTTTCTAAAGCAGGCCCACTCCCCGGCCGTGGGAGCCGCGTTTTTGATTTTTCGAAACAGGAAGATTTGCTTCATTGAAACGAAAAATCATGATTGGTCGATGAATTAGCGCAGGCAGGAAAGAAAAGCGGGGAGCGGGTTAGCTTTGCGGGTAGAAGCTTTTTTCTTTCTAGACTTTTTTGTTACTTTTTGTGGCAATGACAAAAAGTAAGGGCATTAGAACCGGATGTTTTGGAAATGAAAAATGTGATGGCAGAAGCTTTTCTGCATGGGTACAGATTCTTGTTGAAGAAATTTTAGTTCAAATCGTCTCTTTCTGAATGAACTTTTCTCGAAATTTCTTATTCAAGCCCACTGGCCGTGGAGGCCATAATTGTTCAAATCAGACAATTACTTTTGAGATTGAGAAAAAAGGAACAAGTCAGGAGTCGTATATCACCGATCAAATCCATCAAATTTAACTAGAACAGATCTCCCTGAAGTTACATGATTTATCCTGCCTGCTTGTAGGACTTGAAAAAGCTTCTGATCTTCATTTTAAAAACGCCCCAGAAAGCTTCTTTGAAAATTCCGATCGACATTTTTGACTCGCCAAGAACCCTGTTGGTAAATATAATCGGAACCTCCTTCAGCACGAAACCGAATTTCCAGGTCGTAAATTTCATTTCGATCTGAAAGGCATATCCAACAAATCGGATCTTGTCAAGGTTTATGGTTTCAAGTACTTTACGCCTGTAGCACACAAATCCGGCAGTTGAATCCTTTACCGGCATTCCGGTGACCATTCGCACATAGATGCTGGCGAAGTACGAGATCAATACCCTTCCCATAGGCCAGTTAACGACATTGACCCCCGATGCATAGCGTGAGCCAATGGCCAAATCTCCCCCATCAGAATGGCACGCTTCATACAATTTGATCAGATCATTCGGATTGTGGGAAAAATCCGCATCCATTTCAAAAATATACGCATATCCGTTTTCCAGGGCATATTTGAATCCGGTGATATAGGCCGTACCAAGACCACACTTCCCTTTTCTTTCGATAATATGCAGGTTCTCATATGTGCTTTGCAGACTTTTCACAATATCCCCTGTACCATCGGGTGAGCTATCGTCAATCACAACAACATCAAAGGCTTTCTCCAGTTCAAAAACCGCCTTTATTATCGCTTCGATATTTTCCTTTTCATTATACGTAGGAATTATTACAAGACCATCACTTTTAGCCAAATGCGTAAACTTTTATTTGAAAAAACTTATTTCTGATAAAAAACCCTGATATTTTGCGATTTTATTTCTTTAACGCAAATAAAAGATAAATAATTAAAATTTCAGTAAAGAATTTATACTAAAGTAAAGGATCAAATGAATAAATGTATATTTCTGGACCGTGACGGAGTACTAAATGTGGAAAGAGGCGACTATACATATCTTCCCGATGACTTCATGGTTGTCCCGGGAGTTCCAAAGGCCATAAAGAAAATCAAAGAAGCAGGATTTTTAGCCATCGTCATTACCAATCAGGCCGGCATTTCCAAAGGCCTTTATTCACGGGAGCAAATGCATATTTGTCATAACATTCTTCATGAGGCAACACAAGGCATGATCGACAAGATTTATTATTGCCCCTATCATCCTGTATACTCAAATTCCATTGCCCGGAAACCCGACACCCTGATGTTTGAGAAAGCCATTGCCCGTTTTCACATTGACCCGGCACAATCCTGGATGATCGGAGACCGTGAAGGCGATTTGATTGCTGCAAAAAAAATGGGAATTCAACGGATTATGATTGCCCCAGATGCCAGTGAAATTGCCCAATTCAATGCCCCGGATCTGATAACAGCTGTCGAACGGATATTATCCTGATACAATCTTTTGCACGCTATCGAACTGTGTAAGTCGCTGGCGCGCTTTTGTAGCATATACGACGCTAGCTAGAGCGCTAGTGAGAATTATTGTCGCTGGCGCGCTTTTGCAAAGCGTGCCCTACCTAGATCAAATTGACTTCAATTAACGATTCACATCCATAATAATTTGAAGCGCTGCTATATTTATAGCTTTCCGGAGACCATGTTATTCCTTCGCTTACCGGATTGTTATGAATATATTCCAATCGTTCATCGATCATCTTGTTTGTGCTTAGCTCAACAGGGTGGAAACCATCTTTCCATACTTTATAGTTCGCTCCCCGCTTTATTCTTTCGGCAGCGTTTTCAAACTTGTTCAACAACCATTCCCGTCTGCTTTCGCCAGTTTCTTTTATTGCCTTGATCAGTTCTTTAGACGTATATTTTTTAAAATCCCGGATTATCTCCTGAATTTTACCCCTTTCGGAACTTACAATAGCATGCATATGACTGGTCATGATGCAATAGGCATGCAAACGTAAGCCTTTGTTTGAACAGCAATATTTCAATGATTCCATCAGTATATCTTTATATACCGGTCTTGTCAGTAAATCAACCCATTCTACTACTGTTATCGTGATGAAATGTGGTCGTTGTTGTTCACCGACTTTATACTTTTCTGACATTTGGTTGTTTGTTGTATTTTTTTAATTTTATTGACGCTGATTTTGATTGATGCTGTTGCTCCAGACCTGATGCTGGCGTGCTTTTGAAAAGCGTGCCTTTCACAATCTACAATCAGTCGACCACTTTCTTCTTATTTACTCTTCCAATCTAACTTTTTTTGCTCCTTCTTTTCTACCTTTCCCTTATCCGAACCGGCAATGCAATTGCCTGACTTTTCCCTTCCTTTCACTGTCAGCACGCATAACATATGCGCGCTAGCTTCTTTGGGGTGGTCGGACCATCTTGTCACTGGCGCGCTTTTGCAAAGCGTGCCTTCCACGATCTATCATCAGTCACCCACTTTCTTCTTACTTACTCTTCCGATCAAACTTTCTTGCTCCTTATTTTCTTTTTTACTCATATCCGAACCGGCAATGCAATTGCCTGACTTTTCTATTCCTTTCACTTTCAGCAGTCTACCCGAAATGGAAGAAATCAACATTAACCGATGGATACAATACGCAAGGCGAGCTATTTGAGTTGCTAAGCGCGGAATCTATTCAGAACATTTTTTTGGGTTGGGTTGTAAAAAGTACCGGCT
>JBNKDZ010000497.1:0-5101 GCA_050288525.1 Cyclobacteriaceae bacterium | reverse complement strand
ATCAGCATCGAACATGCACCACCCAAACCATTAAACAGCGATACCATCTCAGGCATAGCAGTCATTTTAACTTTTTTGGCAGCCCAGTAACCTATTGAACCACCCAGTATGATCCCGCCGAAGATCCAGCCGTAATTGTTGGATTCATTTTCCATCGGGTAGAACATGGCAACCAGTATAGCTGCTCCCATGCCTATTCCGGCAATCAGGTTTCCTTTTTTTGCTGTATCCGGGCTGCTCAGACGCTTTAATCCTATGATAAAAAGGATGATACAGAGCAGGTATAAAAAGTCTACGATCGGATTTCCCATTATTATTTCTTTTTCTTTTTAAACATATGAAGCATTCTGTCGGTCACGGCAAAGCCTCCTATAACGTTGATGGTGGCCAGCGCGATCCCCAGCATGCCGACAGACAACATGATATAATTATCCGGATCGGTATTTCTGATCAGTATAATGGCCCCGATCACCACGACACCACTGATGGCGTTGGCTCCCGACATCAGGGGCGTATGTAGTACGGTCGGAACTTTCGAGATGATCTCCATACCCAGATAGGTGGCAAACACCAGGATATAAAGCATCTCAATGTTATCAATTATAAATTGTATGATATTTTGCATGTCGTTAGATTTTATTTGCCGAACAGTACTTTCCCGTCTTTGGCGATACAACTTGATTTGATGATCTCATTTTCAAGGTCAATTTCGGGTTTTCCTTCCTTAATAAATACTGCAATGAAATTTTGCAGGTTCTTGCTGAACAGCTGACTCGCATGGTTTGGCACCTCTGCCGCCAGCTCGGAGTTCCCGATAATGGTGACATTTTCCTTTACCACGATCTTCTGGTTTTCCGTCAGCTCACAGTTACCACCAGTCGATGCAGCCAGGTCTACGATTACGGATCCGGGTGTCATTTTCGCTACCATCTCCCTGGTGATGAGAGTAGGAGCCGGTTTCCCGCGAAGCTGGGCTGTTGTGATTACTACATCCGATTTTACTACTTCTTCAAAGATGCGTTCACGTTGTTTTTGCTTATATTCTTCCGATTGTTCCACCGCATAGCCTCCGGCAGCCTTGTCGTCTTTTGCGCCTTCTACCATGACAAATTTGGCACCCAGACTCTCAACCTCTTCTTTAGCAGCCAGTCTGGTGTCAAAAGCCTGAACGACAGACCCCAGCCTTTTTGCCGTAGCAATAGCCTGCAATCCTGCAACACCTGCTCCGAGGATCAGTACTTTGGCAGGAGGAATGCTTCCGGCAGCTGTTGTGAGCATCGGGAAATATTTGGGCAAATGATTTGCAGCAGTTAAGACCGCTTTATACCCGGCGATAGAAGCCATGGAAGACAACACGTCCATCGACTGGGCAATGGTGATGCGTGGGATCATGTCAAGACTGAATGCCGTCAGACCAAGCTTGGCGATTTCAGTGGTCGTATCAATAGAAACAAAAGGCTGAAACTGGGATATAACAATACTTTTTGAAGGTATTTTGGCATATTCCTTAGCTTCCAGAGGAAATACCGAGCAAATAAGCTCGGACGAACCAAGAACCGTATCGCGATCGGTAAGTTTTACACCTGCTTCAGTGTATTTCTGGTCCGGGAATAATGCTTCTTCTCCACAACCTTTTTCTGCTGTCACCTCATGGCCATCCTGTATAAGCTTTTGGGCAAATGCCGGTGTAATGGCAACACGGTAATCAGATTGTTCCTTAATAATGCCGATTTTCATTGATATCGGGTTAATTTATACATATTTGAAATATAAAATTCCCGAAACTTCGGAAATCGGTCGCAATATTAATAGAATGTAATGAAGTATAAAAAGGAATGCCGGAAATAATGCATATTCATTTTTTGAAATAGGGATTTTGTCCTGAATATGTATTTTTTCATTCAGACATGAGCTTATTCATAAATAAATTGAATTCCTCAACATACCTGTCGTAATATTCACCGGTTCCCGGACCTGAAAAGCCTGTATGGATCTTACGTACCCGGTGGTCCTTATCCAGGAATATGGAGGTAGGAAAAGACATTATTTGGTTTAACATGGGCAAAGCCTCTTCTGCAGATGAAGGAATACCGGCAATAAGTACCGGGTAGGGAATGTCAAGCCGGGATTTCATTTTGCGAACCATTTCGCTGGCATACCCGAAATCAGGCTTTCGCTCAAAGGCAAGTCCTACGATCTCAACATTTGAAGGCTGGCTGTTTTTATACCAGGCAGAAAAGAATCGTGATTCATCCATACAATTCGGACACCAGCTGCCCAGGATCTGAATGATCACCGTTTTGCCTTTGAAAAGATCATCGGACAAGGATATTGTATCTCCGCTGACGTCCGGAAAAGCAAAATCCAGAGTTTCATACCCTTCTTTCAGGTAGGTCAGTGTATACGGATCGGGGAGTTCAAAGGTGTCATTTCGCACAGCGCTCCACAGATCATGACGGCTTTTTCCTGACCAGAAATCGCCTTCCAGTGCCTGATCAGAAGCATGCCATCCCTTAAAAAGGTAAGCCTGAGAACCGTTAAAAAGGCTTAATTTCATAGTGTCCCCATCAACTACGCCTTCAAGATATCTGTAATCACCTGTTTTTGTCAGAAAAGTTCCGGTTAGCTGTGTGTTTTCCTGGTGAAAGATCCCGATGGCTTTTTCGGTTGATTCTCCGTCGAAAAAAGAAACCTCCCATTTTCCCTCAAAGTTTTTAGCCGGACCGGATGATTGTAACTCAAACCTGTCCGGGTTATCGTATTCAGCATAAAATGGGATCCGGTAATCATCTGCATAGTTTTTTACCCATGCACCGGTAAGTGTGTTGCCTTTTATAGATGCGTATATCGTGGCATCAAAAATAAACATGTCCAGTTGGATGGAGTCACCTTTTATGCGAATATCTTCAATCGGGATCTTTTCTTCCGAATTTATAAGGGAGGCAACCGGTTTTTTGTCTTCATTGTAGGAGAATTCCAGTCCGAAAGGTATCCCGACTCCCTGTGTTTGTATAACGCCTCTCCACATCCCTTCCTTTATTGGTGGGTGATTGTGGTTTTTTTTATTGCATGTTGCGAAAACGAATGCCAGCAACAGAAAGAGGTAATTTTTCACAGACATATGTGCGTATTTGTTTCGATATCAAATTTATAGATCCGAAATATCCGAAAATATCTCCTGGAAGACAATGTGTGTAATATCATCCACTTTACCCCACTTTTGCGATTTGTGATGTAATTATCTGAAAATCAGTTGTTATGTGTGCGCCGGTAATATTTTTTATAGTGAAAAAAAACGCTCAGATAATCCCTGGTGGCCGAATGTGGAAAAAAAATGTAAAAAAATGTAAAAAAGTGTAATAAAGTGGGTGAAAGTGGTTGAAATTGTTTTATTTATTAATATATTTGTACAGCTAGAATAGTAATTTCTAAAAACGCATATGGCAATTTTTACTGGTGAATATGAATGCAAACTGGATGCAAAAGGTAGATTGACCTTGCCTTCAAAGGTGAAGTCAAAGCTTCCTGAAGTATCTGGTAACCAGCTGGTTATAAGTCTCGGGCTTGAACCATGTCTGGTGCTGTATCCACTGGTGGAATATAAAAAGACATACTCCCGGATAGCCTCGCTGAACGAGTTTAATGAAGAGTACAGAAAGTTGCAGCGGAATTTTTTCAGGCGTATGTCCGAAACTGAATTAGATGGCGCGGGAAGGCTTTTGATACCAAAAACAATGGCAAAATACGCCAAACTGAATAAGGAACTGGTATTGGTAGGTATGGGGAACAGGCTGGAGATCTGGGATGTCGATACCTACAACGAATTCCTGATCAGCGATGGAGCTGAATTCTCAAAACTGGCTCAAAAGCACTTAACAGAATGACAACCGAAATTATGACATATCACATTCCAGTACTATTAAAGGAAAGTATTTCCGCTCTTGAAATTGATCCGAAGGGCGTATATGTCGACCTGACATTTGGCGGAGGGGGGCATTCTATGGCTATTCTGGAACAAATCAAAGAAGGGAAGCTTTATGCTTTTGATCAGGATCCGGATGCTGCTGAAAATGCAAACAGGTTTATCAGTAAATCCTTTGAGTTTATCCAGGCCAACTTTCGCAATATGGATAAGTTCCTGCAGGTACATGGAGTGAAAAAGGTTGATGGAATACTGGCTGATCTGGGTGTGTCGTCACATCAGATCAACGAGCCTTCAAGAGGTTTTTCAACGCGATTTCAGGGTAAGCTGGATATGAGGATGGATAAAGCCTCAACGAAAAACGCACGTAAGATCATCAACAGCAGGAGTGAAGAAGATCTGCATCAGATCTTTGGAATGTACGGAGAAATTAAAAATGCCCGGACACTGGCAAATGCCATCGTTCAGGCCAGAGATATAAAGCAAATTGAAACCATCGATGACCTTAAGGAAGTGGTGACACCTCTGGCTCCGCGAGGGCAGGATTTTAAATACCTGGCAAAAGTGTTCCAGGCATTGAGAATTGAAGTAAATGACGAACTGAACGCGGTCAGGGATATGCTCACCAAGTCCGTAGACATGCTTAAGCCGGGAGGAAGACTGGTGGTTATTTCATACCATTCGCTTGAAGACCGGCTTGTTAAGAATTTCCTGAACAAGGGCAAGTTCCATGGTGAGTTGGAAAAGGATGTGTATGGAAATGATATCAGACCGTTCACGCCGGCATTACGTAAACCGGTGGTGCCTTCGGAAAGCGAAATTGAAGCAAATAACAGAGCCAGAAGTGCAAAAATGAGAGTGGGGATAAAAAATTAAGGCAATGGCAGAGAATTTTTATAAAATAAACAAAGGTAAAAAGTCACGCGGCAGCTTGTTTTCCGTTATCGAAAGCAAACTGAAGCTCGATACACTTTTTGATAACGGACTGCCATCCAGGTTTATACCACATGTCTTATTCCTTACAGGCATTGGCATATTTTATATCGGGAATAACCACTGGGCAGAAAAAACAATACGTGAAATTGATAAAATACAGCTGGAAGTTGAAGAACTGAGAGCTGACTATACCTCGCTCAAGGCAGACTATATGTTTGCCAGCAAGCAGTCGGAAGTAGCAAA
>JBNKDZ010000496.1:0-11390 GCA_050288525.1 Cyclobacteriaceae bacterium | reverse complement strand
GGATCCTGTGCAAAGGCATGGAAAGAAGATGAAAGACTAATTGAAATAATCCAACAACTCAGAAACAACTTTTTCACAATTACAATTTTTAGGTATAGAGTACTTCAGAAAGCGAATGAAACAGCAAGAAATTAATTATTACCTCGTTCCCGAAGCATTTCTCTGCGCTGCATAAGTTTTTCACGCTGTGCCTGATTTAACTGGCGTGACTGTATCCGGCGGATCAGTTCTTTTTGAAAATCTTTTTCTGCATTGCGAAGCCGTATTAATTGTTGGGAAGTTATCACTTTCGTAAGACGCTCAGAATATTCCTTCTCCAGATCCAGCTGTTTCTGTTTTAGTTCAAGAGCTTTTGCCATTACTTTTTTGCTTTCCTCATCCGACAGCTTGGCAGGATCCACTCCATTTCGGGTATTCCGAAGCTCCTGCTGCATCTCACGTCGCTTCGAAATATACTCCCGGTATATAGGCCAGAATTGTTCCGCCTGCTTTGGAGTCAGGTCAAGCCGTTCAGAGATCATCGCTATCCGGGCACGTTCTATTTTTTCCAGTGCATCTTTATCCTGCCCATACAGACCCAATGGCAATAAACACACACACAATCCGATTACAAATACTATATTTTTCATGATCTTAACTGTTTTCTTCTATTAAAAAATCTCCATCAATAACAAATTCGTCAATGATCTGATCAATGTCGGTGCTGTCAAGCAGCATTTCTTCAGGAAGGTACGTCCCCTCAATACCCATTAGATCTATTTCCAGGGGATCGATATCTTCAAGCAGATCATCGATCGACAATTCGGTCATGTCGAGATATGCTATAATGTCTTCCGTTTCAACTTGCGCCAATAATTTATCCGGATCGCCAAAATTATTATCAGGTCCGAATATGAATATCCCGACAACAATCAGAACAGCAGCAAAGGCCGGTACAGCCGTTTTCCATGAAAACAACCAGCTGAGGTCATAGCCTTTTCGGACATCTTTTGGAGCAATCCGGCTTTGTATCCGCATCGGCAGTTCGTCAAAGTACTTGTCGGGTACCGAATGGATATTTTCCTTATTTATGTCGTCGAGTTTCATTATTGCTTTTTTTTGTTTGACAATTTTAAGAACACAAGGTTTAATTATCTTTTAAAAATTCTTCTATTTTTTTTACCGCGTGATGATAATTCGCTTTTAAACTACCAACGCTGGTTTTTGTAATATGTGAAATTTCCTCATACTTCATCTCATCAAAATACTTCATATTAAAGACCAGCCGTTGCTTGTCCGGAAGCGTGAGCAATGCTTTCTGCAATCGTATCTGGATCTCATCCCCGTTGATGTAAGGAGAGGAATCTATTTTCTCTGACAACTCATGCTGTACATCATGGATCGGGAGCATAAATTTACGTCTTTTTTTTCGCAGAAAGTTCAGGCATTCATTGGTGGCAATCCGGTATATCCAGGTGTATAGCTGTGCGTCTTCCCGGAACTTATCCAGATTGTTCCATATTTTTACGAAGGTTTCCTGTACCAGGTCGTCCGTATCCTCGTGATCGATGATCATTTTACGGATATGCCAATAGATACGCTTCTGGTATTTTCGTACCAGCAGGTTAAATCCATAATTACGACTTTCCGGATTTCGTAACTTTATGATCAGCTCGTTATCTTCCACATTTTCTCTTTTAATGATCCTTTGATGCAGAAAACGCGTTAAGGTTTAAAATTTACACCAATTTTTCTTCATTTGTGTGTCGTATATCAAGATATCTTTTTTTTATGACTTGCGTATCATAAAGGTGACCGGATTTTCATTTAATTGGTATTATGAAGAAAACTGTTGTACTGGGAGCGAGCACCAATCCTGCCCGATATTCCTATTTTGCGTGTCAGTTGCTGGAAGAAGCAAAGATCGATTATGTGCCTGTCGGTATAAAGAAAGGTAAAATTAATGATAAAGAAATCCTTGATCTCCGCAAAACACCTGAAATTGATGACGTCCATACGATTACCTTATACCTGAACCCGATGAATCAGAAAGAATGGTATAAGTATATTATCAGTCTTAAACCGACCCGTATCATTTTTAATCCGGGCACTGAAAACAACGAATTGATGCAAATGGCATCGGAATCCGGGATTGATACACTATTTGCCTGCTCACTTGTCCTTTTACAGACCGGACAATTTTGACTTGTGTGGCATTAATATTAAAAATTAACCAAATAAGTAGGGGGAACGACTTTATTTTCCTTACGGTATGCTAAAAAATCCATCAAAAATTGCTAATTTTGCAATCATTTTTAAGGAAGATATGAGCGATAAGAAAGATAATACAAAAAACGAGTATTCAGCCGGTAATATTCAGGTACTTGAAGGTCTGGAAGCTGTTCGAAAACGACCGGCTATGTATATTGGTGATGTAAGTGTAAAAGGTTTACATCATCTGGTATGGGAAGTTGTTGACAACTCCATTGATGAAGCCCTCGCAGGACATTGCGATGTTATCAATGTCGGGATCAACGAAGACAACTCCATCACCGTTGAAGATAACGGAAGGGGTATCCCGACCGACATGCACCCCAAAGAGAAAAAGTCAGCGCTTGAAGTGGTAATGACCGTACTGCATGCAGGTGGTAAATTTGACAAAGATACCTATAAAGTTTCCGGAGGATTGCACGGTGTAGGTGTTTCCTGTGTGAACGCACTCTCCAGCTATCTGAAAGCTACCGTACACCGGAACGGAACGATATACGAACAGGAATATTCACGTGGTATTCCGAAAGAGCCGGTTAAAGAGGCAGGTTCAACAGATAAAAACGGTACGATTATTCATTTTTTGCCGGATAATGAAGTTTTTACTGCATCAGAATATAATTACGAAACCGTAGCATCCAGATTAAGGGAGCTGGCATTTCTTAATGCCGGGATCCGGATAAATCTTGTCGATTACAGGGAGAAGGATGATGACAACAACTACAAAAGCGATTCCTTCTATTCGGAAGGCGGGTTAAGAGAATTTGTCTCATATCTTGATTCAAACAGGGAGAAACTGATCCCCGAATGCATCTATATCGATAATGAGAAAGGAACCATGCCTGTGCAGGTGGCGA
Source organism: Cyclobacteriaceae bacterium (assembly GCA_050288525.1). Classification (GTDB taxonomy): domain Bacteria; phylum Bacteroidota; class Bacteroidia; order Cytophagales; family Cyclobacteriaceae; genus JBNKDZ01. Next base: position 8,286 of record JBNKDZ010000496.1, on the reverse strand, counting down.
TGAGCTATAACAGATCTTATACCGAAAATGTGGTTTCGTATGTAAACAATATTAACACCATCGAAGGGGGTACTCATGTTGCCGGTTTCAGAAGGGCACTGACACGAACGCTGAAATCGTATGCGGATAAATCAGGGTTGCTTGAAAAGGTTAAGTTTGATATCAGCGGAGACGATTTCAGAGAAGGTCTTACAGCCGTTATTTCGGTGAAAGTAGCAGAACCTCAGTTTGAAGGTCAGACAAAGACCAAACTTGGTAATTCCGAAGCACTGGGTGCTGTCGACACCTCTGTGGGAGAAGCACTCCAGTATTATCTTGAAGAGCACCCGAAAGAAGCAAAAACCATTGTGCAGAAAGTGATCCTGGCAGCTCAGGCACGTCATGCAGCTCGTAAGGCCCGTGAAATGGTGCAACGTAAGAACGTACTTAGTGGCACAGGATTGCCTGGTAAACTTGCCGACTGCTCAAACAACGACCCGGCCGTATGCGAACTGTACCTTGTGGAGGGTGACTCTGCAGGAGGATCTGCAAAACAGGGACGTGACAGGGGATTCCAGGCTATTCTTCCTTTAAGGGGTAAGATCCTGAACGTTGAAAAAGCACAGGAGCATAAGATCTATGATAATGATGAGATCAAAAATATGATCACCGCACTCGGGGTAAGCTTCGGCACTGAAGGGGATGAAAAAGCCCTTAATACAGTAAAACTTCGCTATCATAAAATCATAATTATGACGGATGCCGATATCGACGGAAGTCATATCCGTACCCTTATCCTGACATTCTTCTTCCGGTATATGAAAGAACTGATCGATAAAGGATATCTGTACATTGCCCTGCCTCCGCTATATCTGTTGAAGAAAGGTAAAACAGAACGATATTGTTGGACCGAAGAGGATCGTGTGCGTATTATAAAGGAAATCGCACAGGATGGTAAGGAAGAATCAGTTTCAGTACAACGTTACAAAGGTCTTGGTGAGATGAACCCCGAACAGCTTTGGTCTACCACCATGGATCCTGAACGGCGAAGTCTCAAACAGGTGACGATAGAATCAGCTGCTGAGGCCGATCACCTGTTCTCTATGCTGATGGGTGATGAAGTAGGACCACGCCGGGAGTTTATTGAAGCAAATGCCAAGTATGCAAATGTAGACATCTAGTATTGATCAAACATATCATAGGTTGATAGGGTTTGGAAACGGAACCCTATTTTCATATAAAACGAACACAGAAAATGAGAGAAACGGATCGGATTACCACATCAATTGACAAAAGTAAGTTCATAAGCCGGGATCTTAGTTGGATAAAATTCAATTACAGGGTATTGGATCAGGCAAGGAGTGAGAACAGAAATATCTTTGAGAAATTGAAGTTTATGGCGATCACTTCTTCAAATCTCGATGAATTCTTTATGATACGGGCCGGTAGCTTGTACAACTATATAGACTACACTAAAGAAAGGGTCGACTATTCCTCGCTGCGTGAAATACCATTTAAAAGAAAATTATATCAGGAAGCGCAAAAGTTCTTTGCTGACCAGTCCGATCTTTTTATTAATCATATCAAACCGGAATTTCAGAAAAACGGATTTAACATACTTGGCATTGACGGCCTGAAAGAGAGCGAAAAGTCAACCGTTAAAACGTATTTCAAAAAAACCATTTTTCCTATGCTGACACCAATGGTGTTTGATAATTATCATACATTCCCTGCCCTGATGAATAAAAACCTCATCTTTGGTGTGGTAACAGTTGATAACAGCAATGAGGAAGAGAAAAAGCGGATGTCGTTTATACAGATCCCGACAAACCTGCCCAGATTCTTTGAGATCGAACGAGACAATGGTATCGTGTTTGTACCAATCGAAGACATCATCCGGAATTATATTCAGAAGTTGTTCCGCAACATCAATATCGAATCTGTTGATCTCTTCAGAATAACCCGAAACGGTGATTTTACCCTTGATGAGAGTGATGATATCGATGCAAATTTCCTGGAAGAATTAAGACGAAAGCTTAAAACCAGAAAGACGGGCCGCGTCGTTCGTATCGAGGCAGAAAAAGACATTAACAAATGGATGCTCCGTGTACTGAAAAACCGGTGGGGACTGGACGATGAAAATGTATTCGAACTGGAACCGGAAAATCTTTTTGATTATACGGCTTTCTGGAGTATACTAGGAAATAATGATTTAAAGGGTAAACTGCCAAAACAACCATCCCCGGTAAAACCTCTGTCGTATGTATATGATCAGGAAGAGAGCATCTTCGAGGTTTTGAAGCAAAGGGATATACTACTTCATCATCCGTATAACAGTATTGAGCCGTTACTCGAACTTCTTGAGAAATCTGCAGAAGATCCTAAAGTGTTGTCCATTAAAATTACCATTTACCGATTAGCGAATGATTCACGGGTGACTGCTGCACTACTTAAAGCTGCAGAAAATGGAAAGCACGTATCAGTACTGTTTGAGGTAAAAGCCAGATTTGATGAAGAAAACAACCTTCATGAAGCGAAAACACTCCAAAATGCCGGTTGTTTTGTGATTTATGGCATCAAAGATGTGAAAACACACACAAAACTTTGTCTGATCGTCCGAAAAGACGGGGAAAAAGTCACCAGATATGTTCATATGTCCAGTGGTAACTATAACGAAGTGACTGCTAAAATATATACCGATTGGGGTATAATGACCACAAATGAAGTGTACGGACACGATGTATCCGAATTCTTTAATGCGATTACCGGCCATTCAATGCCAAGGATATATCAAAATCTTATTACCGCACCAAAGGATATGAGGCAACAGATCATCAATCTGATACGAAATGAGGCTTCAAATGCAAAAAAAGGCTTACCTTGCGGTATAATGATCAAAATGAATTCGCTTCAGGACAAAGAAACCATAAATGCGCTGTATAAAGCTTCTCAGTCAGGCGTGCCTATCAAACTAATTGTACGGGGTATATGCAGTTTGCGTCCCGGAAGGAAAGGTTTGAGTGAAAATGTAGAAGTATATTCCATCGTAGGAGATTACCTCGAACATTCACGTATTTATTATTTCCATAATGCAGGAGATCCGAAGATTTATGGCGGAAGTGCAGATATCATGGTACGTAGTTTTGAAAGAAGGATTGAATCGCTGTTCCTCGTAACAGACCCCTTCCTGAAGAAGGAGCTCATGAATATTCTGAAATACAACCTCATGGATAATGTGAACTCATATATAATGAAGGAAGATGGTACGTATGAGCCTAAACAACAAAACGATGAACCTCCGTTTAACATTCATAAAGAATTCTACAAAGTGACAAAAGAAGATGTTGAAAACGTGGTGCTTTTTGAAGATAAGCCTGCCGTGGCTCAAGAAGATACCTTAAAAGCAAGCTGATCTGAACGTATTGGCTATAAAGGAAATAGCTATAAGCGATGCATTGGAGGTTTACGGATTATTGTCTCAGGCCTGCTATTTTCCATTTTATAAAAATTGTAATTTTCCGGTTTTACCATTGAAATAAATTAATCCTTGAAAGATTTAAAAACACTATTAAAAGAACGAATTCTTATTCTTGACGGTGCCATGGGTACCATGATCCAGCGACATAAACTGACGGAAGAAGATTTTCGTGGTCAGCGTTTTAAAGATCATCTCCATCCGCTCAAAGGGAATAACGATGTGTTGTCCATAACACAACCAGAAATCATAAAAGATATCCACAGGGCATACTACGATGTCGGAGCAGACATTATCCTTACCAATACGTTTAGTAGCACGCGTGTAGCTCAGGCTGATTACAATATGGAGGATCTTGTTCATGAATTGAATTATCAGTCTGCCCTTATAGCAGGAGAGGTGCGGGATGCTTTTAATCAGAAGAATCCGGAAAAACCGAGATTTGTTGCCGGATCTCTCGGACCAACCAATAAAAGTGCTTCCCTGTCTCCCGATGTAAATGATCCCGGTTTCAGAGCCATTACCTTTGACCAGCTAAAAGAATATTACAAAGAACAGGCAACCGCATTGCTGGAAGGGGGAGTGGATATTCTGTTGGTAGAAACGGTATTTGATACATTAAATGCCAAAGCAGCGCTGTTTGGGATATCGGAATTATTTGAAGAACGAAATCAAAAAGTACCGGTTATGGTTTCCGGTACCATTACAGATGCTTCAGGAAGAACATTATCGGGACAAGTTACGGAAGCATTCTGGCATTCTGTTGCCCATATGGATCTTTTAAGCATAGGGCTCAATTGTGCTCTTGGGGCTGATATGATGTGGCCTTATGTTCAGGAATTGTCCAGAATAGCGCATGTTCATGTGAGTGTGCACCCTAATGCCGGCCTTCCGAATGAATTTGGCCAGTACGATGAAACGCCCGAGCATATGGCCGGGATACTTGGTGAATTTGCCAAAGAAGGATGTGTCAACATCGTTGGAGGGTGTTGTGGTACAACACCAGAACATATAAAAGCTATCGCTGAAGCGGTAACAGTATATGATCCCCGCGAGGTGCCCGAGCCTGATGGTTTCATGCATTTGAGCGGACTTGAGCCTCTTACCATCAAGCCGGACTCTATGTTTGTGAATATCGGAGAACGAACGAATGTGGCAGGGTCAATAAAATTTGCGCGGTTGATTAAGGAAGAGAATTATGAAGAGGCATTAAGTATCGCACTCGGACAGGTGGAAGGAGGAGCTCAGGTGATCGATGTCAACATGGATGAAGGAATGCTGGATTCTGAAAAAGCCATGACAAAATTCCTGCACCTGATCGCTTCCGAACCTGATATTGCCAAATTACCCATCATGATCGATTCTTCAAAATGGACGGTTATTGAAGCAGGTCTTAAGTGTACGCAGGGAAAATCTATTGTCAATTCCATTTCGTTGAAGGAAGGCGAAGAAAAATTTATTGAATATGCCAGACTGATTAAAAAATACGGCGCAGCAACCGTCGTAATGGCATTTGATGAGGTCGGACAGGCAGATTCGTATGAGAGAAGGATCGAGATATGTAAACGATCCTATGATATCCTGGTCAATAAAGTAGGCTTTAATCCGCTCGACATAATTTTTGATCCGAACGTCCTTACGGTGGCAACGGGGATGGAAGAACACAATAATTACTCAGTCGATTTTATAAACGCTACGCGATGGATCAAAGAAAACCTGCCGGGGGCAAAAGTTAGTGGAGGGATCAGCAATGTTTCTTTTTCTTTCAGAGGCAATAATATTGTCCGTGAAGCCATGCATTCTGCTTTCCTGTTCCATGCTATCAAAGCAGGTATTGATATGGGTATCGTGAATGCGGGGATGATTGAAGTATATGAAGAAATACCAAAAGAATTGCTGCAAATGGTAGAGGATGTGCTCCTTAACAGACGTGATGATGCTACCGAACGGTTGATTGAATATGCTGAAAGTTTAAAAGGGGAATCCGGCAAAAAAATAGAAAAAGACCAGGAATGGAGAAGTCAACCGGTAGCAAAACGCCTCTCTCATGCTCTGGTAAAAGGTATTCTTGAATTTATTGAGGAGGATACCGAGGAGGCCAGACAAAAATTTGACTATCCGCTGCAGGTCATCGAAGGCCCGCTCATGGATGGGATGAATATCGTAGGGGATTTGTTTGGAGAAGGGAAGATGTTTTTACCGCAGGTGGTGAAAAGTGCCAGGGTAATGAAAAAAGCTGTAGCCTACCTCATCCCGCATATTGAAGAAGCACAAAAAGCAAGTGGTCAGAGTGCTCAGGCTGCCGGTAAGATCCTCATGGCTACCGTGAAGGGAGACGTGCATGATATAGGTAAAAATATTGTTGGTGTGGTTCTGGCATGTAATAACTATGAAATAATCGATCTCGGTGTTATGGTGCCGTTGGAAAAGATCATTGATGCCGCGATAAAAGAAAAAGCAGATATTATCGGTCTAAGCGGATTAATAACACCATCTCTGGATGAAATGGTGTATGTCGTGAAGGAGATGGAACGGAAGAAGCTGAATATCCCGGTACTGATAGGTGGGGCAACAACTTCCAGGATCCATACAGCCGTAAAGCTGGATCCGAATTACAGCGGATCAGTTATCCATGTGCTGGATGCCTCCAAAAGTGTGCCCGTCGCATCAAATCTTATTTCACAGGATAAGGAACAGGTAGCAGGTTTCATCCAAAAGATGAAGGATGAATATGAAAAGCTCAGAACAGATCACTTACAGAAAAGAGGGGGTAAACTTTATCTGACACTTAAGGAGGCCAGGAATAAGAAATTTGAAGCTGAATGGGATCAGAAAACTATTAAACGTCCGACATTCTTTGGGTATAAAGTGCTTGACGATATCGCTTTAGGTGATCTGTTGCCCTATATAGACTGGTCTCCGTTCTTTAGTTCATGGGAACTTAAAGGGAAATATCCGGCCATCCTGAAGGATCCTGTTGTAGGTCAGGAAGCTAAGAAATTGTTTAATGATGCATTGGAATTGTTAAATAATATTGTTCAGAACAAGTTATTGCAGGCAAAGGCGGTCTTTGGATTCTTCCCGGCAAATGCTGTCGGCGATGATGTGGAATTGTATGAATCCTGTGCCTCCGAACAAAAAGATGAGAAAATTCCGGGGTATGACGAAAACCGGGAAAGCATATTAACACATATACATTTCCTCAGACAACAGAATAAAAAAGCACCGAATTTACCTAATTTATCATTAAGTGATTTTATAGCGCCTAAGGAAAGTGGCGTTAAGGATTATATCGGGGCCTTTGTTGTTTCGACAGGATTTGGTGCGGATGCGCTTAGTAAACAATTTGAGAAGGATCTTGATGATTATAACAGCATAATGGTAAAAGCCCTTGCCGATCGTCTGGCGGAAGCTCTTGCGGAATTCCTCCACGAGAAAGTACGTAAAGAGTACTGGGGATATGCTGCGGAAGAACATCTTAACCACGATGACCTTATTCGTGAAAAGTACAAAGGTATACGTCCGGCTCCCGGATATCCCGCTTGCCCGGATCACCTGGAGAAACGTACCCTGTTCAACTTGTTAAATGCCGAGGAAAATATCGGCGTTACACTTACTGAAAATTTTGCCATGTTCCCGGCAGCGTCTGTCAGTGGCTGGTATATAGCCCATCCCGAAGCAAAATACTTTGGAGTAGGAAAAATTGAAAAAGATCAGGTGGAGGATTATGCAAAAAGAAAGAATATGAGCAGCAAAGAGATCGAAAAATGGCTGTCGCCAAACCTGTCGTATGAAGTAGAAAGTTAAAAGTGAAAAGTTAAAAGTAGACAGTGACATTTCGCCGTGGTTCGTGTCTCACCATAGCCGTCAACCTAAGGAAAAAAGAGTAAAAAAAACCAACAAAAAGCCGTCATCGATAGGAGTTTTCGGTAAGCATTGACGTCAGGAAATGATTACTGGTTACGACGTGGGAATCTCCATCTGTTGGGGACCATTCATGCTATTTGTAAGGCTATTTAAAATATTAGGAGATTGCCACGTCACAAGTGACCTTATCAGGCCACAAGTTCGCAATGACGACTGTTACCAATACAAGACCTTAACTAAATGGCATTGAATTTGGGGTTAATGATTGGGAAAAAACTGAAGAATATGGAAAGTCTTCTTTGAAACGTTTTTGTTTCCTTGTTCCTTGCCCCTTGTTCCTTTATCTCTCAATGATACGGATTTATAAAAATGGAATTGTCCTTATTGCAATAAAGATTCATCAATTGCTCTGCCTCTTTCAGGTTGTAGCTTTGGGCCTTTTCGAGGTATTCACAGGCAAGGTCAATATGGTCAAGTTTTATTTCAGACCAGGCGATATGGTAGTTTACCGCTGCCGGCTCATAGTTTTCTGACAACAGGGGTTTAAATTTTTCAATAGCCAGCTCATGCTTTCCCTGTTTCTGTATGACGAGGGCCTGATAGTAGGCTGCATCATAGTTTTTGTCATTTCTGTCAATAAGCTCATTAAAAATCTTATTTGCACTATCGTATTCAGTCAGACGGAGGGAAAGAATAACACCCTGCCGGAATAAACTGCTGTCATAGGTATGGCTGTAATCTTTTACCTGATGATATTCTTCCAATGCAAGCGGAATGTTTCCCTGTCTGTCAAAGCAATACCCTTTTAAAAAATGAAATTCTGATTCCAGGGAGTCTCCTGGATTATAATCCAATCCTTTATCAATGTACTTCAGGGCGTATTCATAATTCTTAAGTTTATGAACAAGAATAACGCCGGCAAGAGCACATGCTTCTGAGTTTTTTGATCCGAAATCCTGAATGGA
>JBNKDZ010000495.1:0-4380 GCA_050288525.1 Cyclobacteriaceae bacterium | reverse complement strand
TGCTGGATCGACATTCTATAATCTGAATACCTCCTACAATTATTCTGTTACCCCATCCAATATCTCCCTGACACTGGCATTTAACTACAACAAAACAGAGAATATCGGATTTGACACCAAAACATTCGGTCCGACTGTGGCACTAAACAAATCGTTTATGGAACGCAAACTGCGCACAACCCTGTCAACGTCGTGGAATTCAAATTACATCAACGGAGAACATAACGGACGCATTCTGAATCTGCGCCTGAACGGAGGTTATCAGTATAAAAATGCACATAGCATTAACCTGAGCCTGGTAGTGGTCAACAGGTATACCAAAAGGGAACTGGAAGAACAACGTTTCACGGAATTAACCGGAACGCTGGGATACTCATATAGTTTTTCTTCAGCGAAAAAGAGCAAAGTACCGGAAGAATGATGTTGAATGCATAATAAGGATGATACCGAAATGTTAATTGATAATAAAAAGAATTACAGCATGAGAATCGAACGATTTGAAGATATTTTATCATGGCAAAAGTCAAAGGACCTTGCTATGGCTGTATACGAATCATTTTTAAAAGATGAAGATTTTGCATTCAGAACCCAGATCGAACGCGCTTCGGTATCCGTGATGAACAACATTGCAGAAGGTTTTGAAAGACAGACGAATAAGGAGTTCAAACAATTTTTATACATCGCAAAAGGATCATGTGGAGAAGTCAGATCAATGCTCATTCTTGCAAAAGAGCTGAACAAGATCGATGAATTAAAATACAAAGAACTCTACAATCTGGCGATCGAAATATCAAAACTCATCTCAGGATTGATAAAAAGCCTGAAGAGCGATGATACCCAAAAAAAACAAAGAGTATAAAGATGCGATGGCGAACATTTTTTCAAAAAAAACAAGTGTCAGAATGAAAAGGATCATACGTATATTATCAAAAAGTCCAAAGAAAGTAAGCTCCACTTTCCACTTTCCACTTTCCACTTTTCACTTTAAACTTTTCACTTTCCTACTTTTCACTAACTTTCTACTTTCCACTTTCCACTTTCCACTCAACGCTCAAAGCATCAACTATCCCGTACAGGCCAACACCATCATCAAACCACCGTATTCGCTCTATTTATCCGACTACAGCGCACCTGGTAGCGACCTTCTGACCTTACAACTTTTACTCAAAGACCTGAACGAGCCGGAAATGCAGGTCAGGCTACGGCTGGAAATACTTGGCAACAACATCACCATCCGCACCCGTGACAATTACGTTCCGCCACCAATAATCCTGGGAGGGGGGATTCCCGAAGTGCTGTACAGCTCGGATCTGGCCAATTATTTTGACGTCCGCAATCTCGACTTTCAGGGGTATTCGGAGCAGGAATACATCAAGTCCGGGAAGCTGCCGGAAGGGGTGTACCAGATATCCTTTACAGTATACGATTACATGTACAACCGGCAGATCAGCAACAAGGGGCTTTCCATCGCATGGATGATGCTCAACGATCCGCCGATCATAAACACTCCGCGCAACTATGAAAAAATACGGGCCTCCGATCCGCAAAACATTGCCTTTTCATGGACGCCCCGGCATATGGGATCGCCAAATTCTGCGTTTGCCACCGAATATGAGTTTACCCTCGTCGAACTGTGGCCGGAAAACAGGAATCCCAATGATGCAATCCTGTCATCTGTGCCAATATTTCAGACGACGACCATGGCCACCTCCCTGTACTACGGGCCTGCTGAGACAGCCCTCGAACCGGGCAGAAAATATGCTTTCAGAGTTCGTGCCTATGACGTGGAAGGCAGAGACCTGTTCAAAAATCAGGGATACAGTGAGGTGTACACCTTCACCTACGGAGATGCCTGTCTGCCTCCGGAAGGAATAACAGGAGCGAGCCCTGCCGAGGACAGGATATCGATAGAATGGCAGCAACAGATGAACCATTCGGGGTATAAGGTCCAGGTCCGGAAGGCCAACAACAAGGATGCGGAGTGGTTTACGAAGTCTGCAACCATCAACAAGGCCATCGTGGAAGGGCTGGAAGCCGGGACAATGTACGAATACCGGCTGATAAGTACCTGCGGAACCATCTCAGGGGAACCTTCGGAAGTCTATGAGGTTAGTACGAAAGAGGCAAACCCGAACGATTTCGTGTGTAACGTTCCTTCCGGAGATTTCGACTTTGATAACAGGCAGCCGTTACCCGGCCTGTTCAAAGGGGATGTCATCGACGCCGGCGATTTTGATGTGAAGGTGATGGAATCTTCCGGATCAAACGGGCGGTTTACAGGCTCCGGTGCGCTGGTGATGCCGTTCATGAACAACATCAGGGTACAGGTCGATTTTAACAACATCGCCGTCAATACGGATTACAGAATGACCGACGGCTCCATGAATGTGGTGCGCGGATCGGTTCAGTTGTTGGATGATGCCGTGTATGACGCCATCGACAATGCCATAGCAACCATCGACCAGATCGATACCGCATTGGCTGTGTCGGAAGAAGTGGCCGGTGTGATACACGATTACACGACACTCGATACGTTGCATACCGATGGAAATGTCGAGTCGGTCTACATCAATGATGACGGAATGATCGTCGTCGTTGACAAAGAGGGCAACTCCACCTTGCACGAACCACCTCCTGGTGGGCTGCTGGTAGAAGGTGCCGGAGTAGCCAACGGATACGTGGCAAAAGGAGGCAAGGTAATGCATGAGGCCGTGTACCGGCAGGACAAATTTGCCAAAAACAACCTGAGCGCTGATTCGCTGGAACTACCTTTAGTGCAGTTCATGGCACACTCCGACCAGACCTATGGCTTTGATACTCCCGACAGGCGTGTCCCGGAAAATTACCAGGTGCTTGTAGCAGGCGACAAGCCGCATTACATCCCCTGGAAAGCAATTAAAGAAGGAGCAGAAGACAAGATCCTCGTCAGAGTAGCAGGCGATAAAGGATTTGACCCCGACAAAGTAGAATTCAGAAGTGCTTCCCGCACCTATACCACCACCAATGCCCGATCTGAAGGAAAAGACCGCATCTACGAAATCACCCTGACCGGAGGAGACCCCGACACCCCGGAAGAGCTGTACGCCATCTACCCGACCGACAGCGCCGGACTTTTGCTCGGCAAACTCAACATCCGAACCTACGGTGAAGAAAATAAAACCGTTACCCTGGTATGTCTGAAAGGATCGGAGGGTGCTCTTACAGACATCGAAAAAATCAAAGCCGGGCTCAACAATATATTCCGGCAGTCCGTTGCCACCTGGACGGTACAGGAAATATCGGTCGATATTGAAACCGCTGACTGGGATATCAACGGTGACGGTCTGCTGGAGTACGGCAACTCCGACTTCATAAGCACCTATACCGGAGAGATGAAGGAGTTCATCCGTGCGTTCGAGGACAAGCACAAGGTCAGTATGGACGATGGTTATTTTGTGTTCCTGTTTCCCGGCGAACCCGACACCAACAGAAAGCCCGACGCCTTTATGCCCAAAAAGCGGCAGTACGCCTTTATGTTCACCCGATACATGACCTCAAACCCCATCCGTACCCTGGCCCACGAACTGTCGCACGGCGCCTATCGTCTGAGCCACCCATGGGAGCTGCACCAGGCCCTCCAAAAAGGCACCACCGCCAACCTTATGGACTACGTCGACAGCACCCGCCTCTACCAATACCAATGGAACCACATCCACAACCCACCCGCGATGATAGGTTGGATGCAGGATGATGTGGAGGGGGAATATAAAAGTGATTTTGCGCTTTTGGGATTGACAGTTTATAAGATTGAGGAATTAGAATGGTTAGATCTCGTAGACAAACCATTATCATTTATTTCACCAACCGGCCAGCTGATTTCCCTTCCTTCTGATGCCTATGATTTCAGATTTGATCCAAAATACGGATCATTGATGGGATTTACTTTAAATAATGGTGTCAGATATTTGACGCATAAATACTCTGGAAGCGGACTTTTTGCAGGTTATAGAAGCTCAGAATCGAAAGAGGAAGAACCATATACAGATATATATTCTGATAAACTACAATATCCTGTAACAGCATTTATTGCAATTCCCGATCAAACAGAAAAAAATTGCTTTGTAACCTTGGATGTTGGATTAGTTGGAGCCTTTAATCCGGATTGGGACTTCCGGGGTGGTGTGAAAGAGCAATACACGTCGGAAATAAATACCATTTTTGAAAGTGGATCTCAGAGAAGACATACATCTCAGTATTCACTTTACAATTGTTCCCAAAAACCAATTACGAAGCTGGTAATAAAGAATTTATTACATCTCATTGAGACTTCGGATGATTTACAAAAGCTCGACAGAATAAGAGATATACTTGATAATAATCAATTTGCCATTGCTGAAGAAT
>JBNKDZ010000494.1:0-3630 GCA_050288525.1 Cyclobacteriaceae bacterium | reverse complement strand
TCAGGATATACGAACCCGGTCGCAGAAATGACACATTGATCTCCAGAGATGACTTGCTGTTTTTGATAATGTAACTACCTGATTTTACATGTCCTCCCCGTAGATCATAGAAATCTATTTTTGCTTCCCGTTGTTCATTAAACAAGGAGTCGGATAAAATATAAACTATCCGCTCGTTGGTTACAGGATTAGGGTAAACCACGAACGTGTTTATTATGTTTTTTTCTGATTCACTGGCATTTCTGTATGCATCGATGAAATTAGGGATCCCATATCCGATAAGGGTATCCGGCATTTCTGCCTGTGAAGCGCTCATTTTAAGATATTCGATCACTTCCATATTGTTCAGATCCGGAAATGCCTGCCAGAAGCCTGCAACAAGCCCTGTTACCAGCGGAGTGGAAAAGGATGTGCCGTTTGAAATGGTCACTTCATTATCAACAACAACTTTGGTATAGGATCCCAATGCAGAAATATCCGGCTTGATACGTCCGTCACTAGTCGGTCCGAAAGAGCTGAATCCAGACCGTTCTTCATCCATGGTGACAGCCCCGATCGAAAGGATCGAATCGGCGTCAGCAGGTGCATTCAGATATCTCCAGCTGTTGTCACCTTCATTGCCTACACTGCTTACCACAACAATGCCTTTGGAGGCAGCTATGGTTGCTACACGGGTAATTATGGTCACTTTTCCATTCAGGTCATCATAGGTATAATCCATGGATTCGTCATCGAAATAGGAATATCCGACAGATGAATTAATGATGTCAACACCAAGGCTGTCGGCATATTCTGCTGCAAAAAGCCAGTTATATTCTTCAATCCTGTATTCCGAGGATATATCTTCTGTCACGCATAATACAAAATCGGCGTTTGGTGCCGTTCCCGAATATTCATCCTCCATAAATCCGCCTATACAGGAAAGCACTTTCGTTCCGTGTATATCAAACCCAAATACATCATTACTTCCATTAATAAACACCCTTTTGCCATAGATCCTGTCATCATCGAACATATGGCTGAAATAGGGAGAAGTATCAACATTTTTGAATCCCGAATCAAACACGCCTATCAACATCCCTTCCCCTAAAAAACCTTTCTCATGCATTACATCCGCACGTATTAACATATTTTGTTCCTGGGTTACATAGGAGCTGATGTCATATGCCGGGACCTCATTTGTACCTTTTCTTCTTCTTTTGGAAGTTCTTGAATCACTCATCTGGCTTCCGGGTGCCACATACTCAACTTTTTTTACAAATGAAAAAGCCAGAATGACATCGATATAGATCTCATCCGTTTCGATCAAAACACAATTAAGCCACTTTGAAGTAAAGTATAGGTTTATATCTGCGATGTTCTTTATCTGATCGAGATAATACCCTGATACCGGCAGATCTGATTCTGTGACGGGTATATTCTGATGGGCTCTTCTCCGGATGGATCTTTGTGACAAGAATGTTTCAGGTGAATCAATACTGTAGGAATTGCCGATCTTGTCTTTGAAATAGACTACATAGCGATTTACCTCACCCAGGGTGTCTATTGCAAAAAGTAACAGGATCAAACCCGTAAGTATAATCTTATTCTTCCCCATATTCAATCAGGTATTGTCTGTAATCAATTCCTGTTTCTATTTTTTCCTGCCCGATGCATGAAGCCTCTGTACAGAAATTCAAAATAACGTTTTCTTTATATATCAAACCAATGGAATCGGCAAAAATTTCTTTTCGAAGATCTGTTTTTACAATCACATCATCAAGATCTTCCTGTTCAATGGTTATTGTATTGCTATAACCGGTATTATTCACTGTATACGTATCTCCTATATTGATCATGCGATATTCATCTTCAATCAGGTTATTAAGCGCATTTCCGTTCCAGGTTTTATTATTTTCTACAGGAAAAACGATTTTCATCTTTGGAATATTATGTTCCGTCACAACGGCATAATGGGTATTCACCCTGCTTGTCCATATTGAATCGATTTGCCAGCTTACAGAAGCATCTTTTCTTTTATACCTGTTTACAACAAATGACGTGCCACTTGAAAGGTCCGTATAACTTTCAACTATAACTTCTTTCAGTTGGTATATACTGGTATCATTGTTGCCGGAAAATACATATTCGATTTTTTTCACATCATAAATCCGGTATTGACCTGTTTTTAACGGAAAAAAACTATATCCGATTTCAACAGGATCCTCAAGCATACTTGTACACCCCTGCAGAAACAGAAATAATGTACCAGTAATAAACAGAAACCCCTTAATTGTTTTCATTTTGTTTGAAACTAGATAATATCCATCCTCCTCCTATAATATCCTCTTCTTCATAAAAAACAGCTGCCTGACCGGGAGCAATGGCATTTACACCATTCCCGAAATATACTTTCATCATATCACCGGCTTGTTCAATAACTGCCGGATGCCCCGGATCGTTGTACCGGATTTTGGTAAAAGTATCCATTTTTTTTTCGTTCAGATTCGGATATTTCCCCATGATAAGCTTGTTTACATACATACCGTTTCGAGACAGTTCATCAAAAGACCCCAGCACAACCCTGTTTTTATCCTTCTGAATTTCAGTGACATAAACCGGATATCCTAAAGCAACCCCCAATCCTTTTCGCTGACCAACCGTATAAAACGGATAGCCTTCATGATGGCCTACCACTTCACCTGTCTCCAAAACAAATTCGCCATTGGCCACTTTTTCCTGCAGATCCGGAACCATTCGCTTCAAAAATCCACGGTAATCATTATCCGGCACAAAGCAGATCTCATACGATTCCGATTTGGTGACCAGTCCGGTAAATCCTCTGTCAGTAGCCATCTCCCGGATTTCTTTTTTTGTTAAACCGCCAAGCGGGAAAATCGTGCGACTGAGACTTTTCTGTGACACTCCCCAAAGAGCATACGATTGATCCTTGGTGTTATCAATGCCTTTTGATATTATATATCGTTCATTCTCATATCGTAACCTGGCGTAATGTCCGGTGGCAATATAATCACAACCCAGTTTATCAGCCCGTTTCAGAAGGGCATCCCACTTGATATGTGTATTACATAGAACACATGGATTGGGTGTTCGTCCTGCCAGGTATTCATCCCTGAAGTAATCGATCACATAATCGCCAAATTCTTTTCGGATATCAAGGATATAGTGTGGAAACCCAAGTGAAACGGCAATATTGCGCGCGTCATTTATAGAATCCAGACTGCAACATCCCGTTTCCTTTTTTGTGCCGCCGGAAGCAGAATAGTCCCATGTTTTCATTGTCATACCAATCACTTCATATCCTTCATCATGAAGCAACACTGCAGCCAAAGAACTGTCGATCCCCCCACTCATAGCTACCAGGACCCTTCCTTTTTTACTCATAATTCCAATCGTTTCATCAGGTAGAAAGCCTGACTTTTATACATTAAATGGTTATCATTCCTATTGAATAATAAACCACAAAAATACCGCTATTTGTTGTAAAAATTGCTGTTTTGAATAAAAAAATAAGATAATAACAAGCAAAAACAGAATTACGGAACCAGAACACCTGCCAGCGTGCCGGTGAGCAATGTAGCCAGTGAGGCCGCGAGAAGTGCCTTTAATCCAAGTTTCGAGATATCACCC
>JBNKDZ010000493.1:0-7908 GCA_050288525.1 Cyclobacteriaceae bacterium | reverse complement strand
CTGCTCAACCGACAAATAATTCATATGATCTGTTAATTCTTTTTAGTATCTTCCGTAAACCTGGAGATGACATCCTCAAAAAACGTTTTTGCTTCATTAACCGCCTTTTTTGCCACTTTTTCAACTTTATCAATAGTCTCCTTATTATCTTCCCGGATCCTGGCAAATTCCTCTTCAACCTTGTCGCGTGCTTTCTTCAGTTCTTCAATGCGAACATGGATTTCCTTTTTAATATCTTCCTTTGAGATATCAGACTTTTCCAGCAGAGCATCAATTTTCTGGTTGATCTCGTTAATGATTTTTTTTCCTTTTTCTTCGAAATCACTCATGGTAGTAAATTTTAATTGAACAAAAATAGATAATTATGTTTGTGAACATTCGTTATCTATTACGAAATTTATCGTACCTTAATCGTATAATTCATTATTTATTAAAATTTTTTTTAAAAAGTGAAAAGAAACCGGATCCTGACCTTTTTATGTATGATGTTGATCGTTCTGTTTACTGCCTGTAAAGCCAATAAGGTCCATAAGCGGGCTCAGCCAAAGCACGGACCTATTCCCTGTCCGATGAAAGATTGCTAAAGACATCCTGATTTTCGAACAAACCGGGTGCAAATTGGTTGATAAGTTAGCCCGATTGTGCGAATAAATTCTGATATTTGCCATTTCAAAAAATTTTAGATCAAATAGTATTGCCAGGATGAAAAATATTGTCATTGCAATAGACGGAAATTCCGGATGTGGAAAAAGCACTACGGCCAAAGCAGTAGCAAAAGCGTTAAAATATATTTATATCGATACAGGTGCCATGTATCGGGCAGTTACCTTGTTTTTTATCCGGAATAATGTTGATCTGAAGGATGACAAACAGGTTGAAGAGGCGTTGAATGATATACGGATCTCCTTTGAATACAATAATGAGACAGGAACAAATGACACCTTCCTGAACGGAGAAAATGTTGAATGCGAAATACGCCAGATGGAAGTTTCAAACCTGGTAAGCCCGGTTAGTGAGATCTCCCGGGTACGCAAGAAGCTTGTTGAACAACAGCGGATCCTCGGCAATGGCAAAGGTGTGGTGATGGATGGCCGCGATATCGGAACGGTCGTATTTCCGGATGCAGATCTCAAAATATTTATGACAGCAAATCTGGAAGTACGTGCTGAGAGAAGGAAGAAAGAACTTCTGGAAAAAAAATCGGATGTTAACCTGGAAGAAGTAGTCGATAACCTTCGGAACAGAGACCGAATCGATTCATCCAGAGCTGACAGTCCGTTGAAAAAGGCTGATGATGCCTATGAAATAGATACCAGTAACATATCGTTTGACGCACAGGTGAATCAGGTATTGGAGCTGGTTAAGGAAAAAGCAGATATGGCATAAAACATGAACATTACGATAGATCAGAATTCAGGGTATTGTTTTGGAGTTGAATATGCGATACAGATGGCAGAAGATGAAATGGATGAATCGCGTCAACTGTATTGCCTTGGAGATATTGTCCACAACGACAGAGAAGTAAAGAGGCTTGGTGATAAGGGGCTGATCATTATCGACAGAGAAGAGTTGGAAGCCCTTAGAGACTGCAAGGTTTTGATCCGAGCCCATGGAGAACCTCCCGAGACCTATGAGCTCGCCATGAAAAACAATATAGAACTGATTGATGCATCCTGCCCGGTAGTGCTAAAATTACAAAACAGGGTGCGTCAGGCGTATGAAAAAATGAAACAGATTGACGGTCAGGTTGTTATTTATGGGAAAAAAGGGCATGCTGAAGTGATTGGACTTACCGGCCAGACAAAAAATGAAGCCATAATCATTACAGATGAACAGGATCTGGACAAAATAGATTTCAGCAGACCGGTAGTGTTGTATAGCCAGACAACAAAAAGCACCACCGGTTTTTATCGTATAAAGGAATTGATTGAGAAAAGGATTACCGACAAAAATGGTCCGGAGTTCGAAGCACACGACAGTATCTGCCGGCAGGTATCAAACCGTGAACCTCAATTGAAGAAGTTTGCTTCCGAACATGACCTTATTTTGTTTGTGAGCGGTAAAAAAAGCTCCAATGGTAAAGCCTTGTACCAGGTTGTAAAAGATCAGAATCCCAGAAGCTATTTTATTGAATATGAAGAAGAGGTTGATCCCGGATGGTTCAATCTCAGGGATTCGGTTGGTATTTGCGGGGCCACCTCCACACCCATGTGGCTCATGAAACAGATTGCCTCTTATGTATTCGGCCTGGAAGAGCAAAACAGGATCGGATAAACACGACGGGTATTCCGTCGCTGTTCAAAATTATTTTAACCATATCAAGAACAAAAACGCGGTTCTGTGCATTTATAAATAATTTTTATTTATTTTTGCGCTTTCGAATTTTAGGACTAATTCTATTCTTAGATGTCACAAATTACAAAGATTAAAAAGGGTTTTGATATAAACCTTGCGGGGAAGGCAAAAAAGAAAATCGCCACTTGTGACCAGCCTGAAACATTTGCTATAAAACCTACTGATTTCCTTGGAATTTCAAGACCAAAAGTCCTGGTATCTGAAGGTGATATTGTAAAGGCAGGTGATCCGGTTCTTTTTTGTAAAACCCTAGAGGAAGTAAAATACTGTTCTCCGGTAAGCGGTGAAGTAGTTGAAATAAAAAGAGGAGAGAAACGAAAATTATTGGAGATTAAGATACTTGCTGACAAAGAAATAGATCATGTCAGCTATAAAAAGTATTCGGTATCTGATATCATTAAACTGGAAAAAGAAGATGTACTGGAGCAATTGCTAAGTGCAGGTGCCTGGCCTAACATCATTCAGCGTCCCTACGGTATTGTAGCAGATCCCAAGGACACACCAAAAGCCATTTTCATCTCTACCTTCGACACGAGCCCTCTGGCTCCCGATTACGATTTTATTTTTAACGGGAAGGAAAATTTCTTTCAGGCCGGAGTGGATATACTATCAAAGCTTACTGACGGTCGGGTGCATGTGAGCCTGAACGGATCGGAAGTTTCCAAGGTATTTGCACATACTAAAAACGTACGCATCCATAAATTCATTGGTCCGCACCCGGCAGGTAACGTCGGAACACAGATCCACCATATCAACCCAATCAACAAAGGGGATATCGTATGGACAGTAAATCCGTATGGAGTAATGCAGATAGGGAAATTATTTCTGAACGGTATTTATGATGCTTCCAAAACAGTCGCTCTTGTCGGATCTGAAGTAAAAGAACCACAATACTATAAAACCTATTCAGGTGCCTGTATCAACAAAATGATCGAAGGAAATATTGCCGGAGATAAGGTACGGTACGTGAGTGGGAATATTCTTACCGGTCAGCGGATAGATCCGGACGGATATCTGGGATTCTATGATCAGATGGTAACAGTACTTCCGGAAGGAGATCATCAGGAATTTCTCGGATGGATATTACCAACAACAAAAAAACTGAGTTTTCAGAAAGCATTCGGACTTTTATCATTCCTGAATTCTAAAAACAAAGAGTATGTCATAGACACCAATATGAAAGGTGAAAAACGTGCTTTTGTCCAGACAGGGATTTTTGAAAGAGTAACTCCAATGGATATTCTGCCAACATACCTTCTCAAAGCCATCCTTGCCAAAGATTATGATGAGATGGAAGAACTGGGTATTTATGAGGTAATAGAAGAAGACCTGGCATTGTGTGAATTTGTGGATGTCTCCAAACATGATATCCAGTCGATACTTCGGGAAGGATTAGATCTAATTAAAAACAGCTAATAGTCAATGAAAATTATACAAGATATTTTCAGTAAGTTAAAACCGCACTTCGAACACGGAGGAAAATATGAGAAGCTTCATCCGGTGTTCGAATCATTTGAAACGCTCTTTTTCGTACCGGAGAAGGTAACAGCACCAAAAGGAACACAATTAAAAGATGCCATAGACCTGAAACGGCTTATGATGACCGTGATCCTGGCCATGACGCCGGCACTGCTCTTTGGTATTTGGAATGTAGGTTACCAGCATTTTCTTGCAACAGGTCAGGAAGCAGATTTCTTATCTCAGATATGGGTGGGAATGAAAGTAGTCGTTCCGATTATCGCCGTATCTTATACAAGTGGTCTTGTTGTAGAATTCATCTTCGGTATTAAAAAAGGTCATTCCCTGAATGAGGGGTTCCTCGTTACCGGTATGCTGATCCCGCTGGTTGTGCCTCCTACCATCCCGTTATGGCAGGTAGCCCTGGCAACCGTATTTGCTGTATTGATCGGAAAAGAAGTTTTTGGTGGAACAGGAATGAACATTCTGAACGTAGCGCTTACTGCAAGAGCATTTTTATATTTCGCTTATCCACAACAGATCTCAGGGAATGTGTGGACATACCTGGGCGATCAGACAGCTGTTGACGGGTATTCAGGAGCTACTCCACTGGCAGTTGCTTTTGAAACGTCATCAAGTAGAGCAGGTGATGTGGTCAATGCCCTTGCGGGAGTTAACACATCCATTACGGAAGGTTTTTACAGCTTCTCTAATATGTTCCTCGGTTTTATTCCGGGTTCTATAGGTGAGACATCTGCATTAATGGCCATCATAGGAGCCGTAATATTGATAGCCACCGGCGTAGCAAGCTGGAAAATAATCGTGAGTGTCTTTACAGGTTCATTCCTTATGGGATTACTCTTTAATGCAGTAGGTGTTAATGAATTTATGCTGATGCCTGCGCATTATCATCTGGTGGTTGGCGGTCTGGCATTCGGAGCTGTATTCATGGCAACGGATCCGGTGACAGCATCACAAACAGAAGCAGGAAAATGGATTTACGGATTCCTTATTGGTATCCTGACAGTAATTATACGGGTATTTAACCCGGCATACCCCGAAGGGATCATGCTGGCAATACTTCTTATGAACGTATTTGCCCCATTGATTGATTTTTATATTGTTAAAGCAAATAAGAAAAGGAGGATTCAACGTGCAACAGCAGTCTAACACATATATCATACTATTCTCGGTTGTTACGACCATTATATTTGGTGGTTTGCTTTCTTTCGCGAATCAGGGATTGAAATCAAAACAACAGAAATCCATCGAACTGGATACCAAACGGCAGATTCTTACAGCTGTAACTGATCTGAAAGGGAAAAAGGGTAAAGAGATATTGGATTTTTATGACAATACCATTCAGTCGATTGTTATTGATATCGATGGCAATCCGGTAGAAAAGGATGAAGAAGGAAAACCTATTGTTGCTGAAAAGGTCAACATTGGCAAAAACTATAAAAAACCTTCTGAAGAGCGTCAGTTTCCGGTATTCATCTTTCATAAAGAAGGAGATCCCAAAGCAGTGGAATCATATATCATTCCGGTATACGGAAAAGGATTATGGGGACCTATCTGGGGTTATGTTGCTTTAGATACTGATATGAATACCATCAAAGGTGTATCCTTTGATCACAAGACTGAAACACCTGGTCTTGGAGCTCGAATAACAACGCCTGAAATAACAGACCGGTTTAAAGGCAAAAAGATCTTTGATGATAAGGGTGATTTGATATCCGTGAGTATGTTGAAAGGAGAAAAAAATCCGGAAGAATTAATTGATACGTACCATGTGGATGGTATGTCCGGTGCGACACTTACCGCTAAAGGATTGAATGAAATGCTGGCGAGTTATTTCAAGTACTATTCAAAATTCCTTAAAAAATCAGAAAAGCAAGTCGAAGGAGTTGCTTCACTTTAATTTTATTGTTGAATTATTTTATTTAAAAATATGAGTGCCGAAACAGTAGAACCAGTAGTTGAAAAGAAAAAAGCGGAAGCGTTATTTTCTAAAAGACGAAAGAAATTTGTAAATGATCCGTTGAGTGATGATAACCCGATCTCGGTGCAGGTATTGGGTATCTGTTCAGCACTGGCTGTGACAACTCAGATGGCGCCTACTCTGACCATGGCCATTTCGGTGACCCTGGTAATGGTATTTTCAAATCTTATTTACTCACTGATACGAAATCTGGTGCCGACACGGGTACGTATTATTGTACAACTTGCGGTTATCGCCACATTGGTGACCTTGGTAAGCGAAGTTCTTATGGCATATAAATACGATATGTATAAGCAACTTTCTGTATTCGTCGGATTGATCATTACCAACTGTATCGTAATGGGTCGTCTGGAAGCCTTTGCTCAGGCGAACAAACCATGGGATTCCGTACTCGATGCCGTAGGAAATGGGATGGGTTATAGCTGGATCATTCTGACTGTGGCCTTTTTCAGAGAAATACTGGGCTCCGGCAAATTCTTCGGCTGGCCTGTATTTGAATCCATAGGGATTAATTTCCCGACAAACGGATTGATGGTTACACCTGTAGGAGCCTTCTTTATCCTCGGATTGCTCATCTGGGTACAAAGAAACAAATCAGGATATGTTGAACACTAAAATCATTATTTGACCAATGGAATTATTTAATCTTGGAATAAAATCAATATTTATAGAGAACATGATCTTTGCCTACTTCCTGGGCATGTGTTCTTTCCTGGCTGTTTCTAAAAAGGTCAATACCGCTATGGGACTTGGAATGGCTGTAGTATTTGTGCTTACAATTACGGTACCGGTAAACTGGTTCCTTAATGAATTTGTATTGAAAGAAGGGGCACTGGCTGGCATTCACGAAAGCCTGGCAACAGTAGATCTGTCGTTTCTCAGTTTCATCATATTTATCGCTGTTATCGCAGCTATGGTACAGCTGGTTGAGATGATCATTGAAAAATTCTTTCCGGCACTATATGGCACCCTGGGAATCTTCCTTCCTCTGATTGCGGTAAACTGTGCTATCCTGGGTTCTTCACTATGGATGGCAGAAAGGGATTATACCCTTGCTGAAGCGACAGTATTTGGATTTAGCTCCGGCATCGGATGGCTGCTGGCTATTATCGCACTGGCTGCTATTAGAGAAAAACTAAAATATTCGGATGTCCCGAACGGACTGAAAGGATTGGGTATCACCATGTTGCTTACCGGCCTGATGGGCATCGCCTTCATGTCGTTTATGGGTATTCAGCTCTAAATAATTTAAATTAAAGAACTTTGGAAGTCCGGAATATTACCGGACTTTTTTTGTAAAATTCGATTTTTACAGGATATGGTCAGAACGTAAACGATTTAGTTCATTACGGATTTCCATAGTAAATTGACTTGCCCCCCTTTTATTTAAGTGGTCGGTATCATAAAAGCATGAATCGGGGAAATAATGATCCAGGTGATTTAAAATAATGATCTGATCATTTTTATATTGATTTATCCGTTGTTCAAATGCTGTTTTAAATTTTTCAGGTATTTTCGTCCGGTATTTTATGTGGAGTGGCGAAACAAGAAGGATCGGAACAATATTTTTTTCTTTACACAGATAAATTATGGAATCAAGGCAATTAACAGATGTTGTGGAAATTGCCTGATCTGCACCGTTATCATAAAAATGTCTTATTATAGTTGAATCCGCATTTTCTACATTACTGGTTGTTCTTTCAATAAATTTTCTCAGATAGTATTGATGTTCTCTTCTGGGAAATAAGCACATATTTAATAAGATAACCCTTAAATATTGGAATTTATCAAGAGGGAAACAGGATAATTCGTCGTAGGATAAAAGTGGATATGCTCTTTTAATCATCTCATAAGAATTTCCGGGATCACTAAATTCATAATCGGTATTTGCGGATAACCTGAACGGTGAAAAATCAACAATAAGTGTATCTGTTTTTAGATCAGGAATGAGTTTTTTTAATTTTGCAAATGTTATTAAATAATGTTCACCAGGTTGAGAAATACTGATTGTTGATTTAAGCATTTCTGTGTTAATTGAAGTAAATGAATGTGAACTTCCGGCGACAAGGATATTATAAGCACCAGATAATGGA
>JBNKDZ010000492.1:0-4137 GCA_050288525.1 Cyclobacteriaceae bacterium | reverse complement strand
GTCATTAAGTCTTTTTTTTGTGTTCAACATAGCTATTTGTTAATTATTCAATCCATATACTTCCTGTTTCAATTGTGCATGGCTTGCCTTGTATTCCATTCACAGAAAGAATCAATGTTTCGATATCTTTTATTGTAAAAGGTAATTCTATTTCGGGTTTAAAATGTTTTTTTATAAAAACCGGATATCCAATCGGAATCAGGGCCGTTTCGGTTTGTTTTAAGTCACTAATGGGAATCCGGATAACGCTGTCCTTATCTACGGAGCATTTACTTTTATAGGTGAATCCGTTTTTCGTTACAAATCCAATCATCAGACCTTCCGGAATGGAATGTGCCCTAATGCATACATATCTGGCTTTATCAAGTCCTGAAAGTCGCAATTTCACATCATTGGATATCTCTTTTGTTACATTAAACTCAGGGTCGGAAGATTCTGACTGAAATGTAATCTGATACGAAGTGGTTTCAGCAGGAGTGTGTTCAATTAGTTTCTTTTCTACTTGATGCCATTCAGGGAACATACAGATTTCAACTTTTTCTATGTCTGTTGACGGATCAAAGAGCATGACAGGGCTTTCGGGGCCCACCAGTTTTACCGTATAATAATCGTTGTTGGTATAGTCCCAGTCCAACGGACTTTTTTCGATTCCTGAAGGGTATGTGACAGCGTTATTGCTATGATAAACCACCAGGTTATAGCTAAAGTAATTATCCCTCAATTCAGAAGTAGGGATCATCACTTCATAATTGAAACCTTTGGTGCGTTTCATTTTGTAATACGGATTCTGATCGCGCCAGAATGAAACATGGTTTGTATAGAGCAGTATTGAATCAGGAACGAAAGGAGCAGCAATAAGTGCCTGTAATTTCAATGGTTTGTCATTTTCAGCGATGACCGCTGCCTTGTGGTTTACTGTAAGCTTGTTGGAGCTTGCCGGAGCTGCAAATTCACCCAGCTGAATGTTATCCCATTTTGTGTCGGAAAGCCATTCTTGTGAAGATTTTGTGCCTTGTCTTGTTAAAAGATAAACTCCTGGAGTCAGATTATGAATGGTTCCGTTTGATGTCAGGGATGATATATGGTTGTGATTATTTAATCCCTGTATGATAAAATTTTCTGACAGATCAGGAAGATTGATGGACATATCCCATGCTTTATGGTATATCCGGACAACTTCTTTTTCAAGAGAAGCCCTGGCAAAAGGATCGGCAACAGGCACTGCATCCGGCATAACCTCCAGCCTCCATATGCCGTCTTCAAGTTTGTCGAGAAAGTACGCACCGGTTCCTTCATAGGTCACGATTTCAGAAGTTCCTGTACCGGCTACAGCATGAAGTTTTTCTGGATTTACAGGCCGGGTTTTGGTATTGTTGGAGTAGAAGAACTTTTCAGGAGCATTCATTTCACTAAGATCCTGCCGGTAACTTACCCGGAAGTCGTCAAATACTGTGTCAGCCGGATAAATGCCGTATGCTTTCCCCCGTGGTAATTTGTACGCTGCTTCTGAAGCAATTTTCATACTTATCGCTTTGCCTGGGGTATAAGCAAGGTTCAGATAGTGTGTCTGGTATTCAGTGTTTGCAGCAGCCAGTGACATGGGATCGTAGGCAAACTGGGTAATCCACTGAAATCCGGCAGTTCGGAAAGAACGGATTATGGCCGGATACATGTAGCTGTACAAAATGTCGGCCGGGTCAAACTCGTACACCAGACGGGCCTTGCTGTTAAATCCGTTTAAAGCGGAGAAGGGGATGGGATATTCATCAACATAGGGAAGGAAATTCCCTTTACGGGTATGTCCGGCAACGAGCCCGGTTGGATACCACTGATAGGTCCCTCCCCGGATGTTTGTTTCAAAGTATGCTTCCGCTACATCAAGGTTATGGCTTACATTATAAAAAACCGGTTTTTTGTTTCCTGTCTTTTTTACAGTTTCCAACATCCGGTTGATATAGTCTTTTGTGGAAGCTATATCCCCTGTATGGCAGGGTTCGTTGTTGATCTCAAATCCGATGATGTCCGGATCATCCGTATAGGATTTTCCGTTGTATGGATTTATATGTTGAATCAGCGAAGAGAGATATCTTTGCTGGGCAGCAATGGCTTTTGAATTTGAATGTATGTCACATTTGTTATACAGATATGAGAAACCACCAGTCATCCGGTTTCGTTCAGGGTAGCCGTTGCCGAAGTTGGTCTGGGCAGTTATCAGTATTTTTATTCCACGTTCCTCCAGTTTGTTGATGAGGTAATCAAGCAATTCAAGGTGTTCGTTCTTGATTAGATTACCCAGCGAATCAGAGATCTCAACATCCCAGATGTGGATGCGGTAAGCGTTGAATCCAAGCCGGGCGAAATGGTATACATCCTCATCAATGGCTTTTTTACGGTCAACATCAAGATATCCGGCAGCCCTGTAGGCATGTGCAAAGGGGAGCGTATAATTTACCCCGAAGAACGAGGCTTCTTTCTGACTGTCACTCCACCGGATTACCCCATTGGTGTCAACATAGACCGAAGGGGTGATGTTCTGAGCAAAAAGTATTACAGAACAACAGGCAAATATAACTGTTAAGAAAATTGTTTTCATTATCCGTTTTATTCTCCAGGTGGCTGATACTTACAGCAGTCCTGAATTGTCCATAAAAAACAGGAGTAAAATTAGGCCGGATAAAATCGTTCTGAAAGCAGAGATCGGACATAAAAGGAAAAAAATCGGACATTGACAGTTATGGGCGCAGGGCAAAGGGCTAAGGGCAAGGCGTTTAGCTTTTCAGGACATCAAATATTGAGTGAATGTAACACGTGAAAAAAATTGCTGTCCGGTCAAATTTCATCATTTAGCAAATTTCAGATCTAAACTTTTTAGTTTTACAATTTTTTATCATGTATCTTTGTGTGCGGATTGTTTAATATACTGAAGATCGTATTAGTTCCATCATTATGTCAAATAACGTACGGACACTTTAAAGACGCACATCTAATAATTGTTAAATCATTCCAATAAAGCATAATTCTGAACGTGATATGTATCAGGTAATTTTAGTGCCTGTTAAACATCCTTATGCATATCCGGTTGTATAAAAAACGAAATTATGCAAAAGACTAAAATTACCTTCGCGAACAGGCATCGCGAATTCTCACAAACACTGAATAAACGTATTAGCGATTATTTTAAAACAAACAAAATTGACAGACACGCCAATCTGGAGATGAAGATCAAAACTGTTTTTATGTTTGCCATGTACCTGGTGCCCTATTTTATTATCGTAGGAAACATTGTGACAAATGTATACTGGATGATCCCGTTGGTTATCCTGATGAGCTTCGGGGTGGCGGGAATCGGATTATCCGTAATGCATGACGCCAATCACGGAGCCTACAGCAAACGAAATTGGGTGAATGTTGTCCTTGGATATTCACTTAACATGGTAGGAGCAAATGCCTTTAACTGGAAAATTCAGCACAACGTGATGCATCACACATTTACCAATGTGCACGATGAAGATGAAGATATCAGTCCGAGAGGATATCTGCGTTTGTCTCCACAATCTGAATGGAAAAAGATCCACAAGTATCAATATGTCTACGCCTGGTTTCTTTATGGCCTTATGACGATTGTTTGGGTTACGATAAAGGATTTTGTGCGCATTATCAGATATCATGAAAACGGGATGGCAGAAAAACAAAGAGCCAATATTGTACAGGAATGGGTAATTCTGATCCTGACAAAAGCCTTTTACATTTCGTATATTTTTGTATTGCCACTTATGCTGACATCATTGTTGTGGTGGCAGATACTTATCGGGATATTATTCATGCATTACATCGCCGGATTTATTCTTGCGATCATATTTCAGCCTGCGCATGTTATTGAAGGGACAGAATTTCCGGTACCGGATGAAAATAGCATGCTCGAACACAACTGGATGGTACATCAATTATATACCACAACCAATTTCGGGAACAAGAGCAGGTGGTTTTCGTGGTATGTCGGAGGATTGAATTTTCAGATCGAACATCATCTGTTTCCGAATATTTGCCATGTCCATTACAGAAAAATATCGGAAATCGTTAAAGCAACTACACGCGAATTTGATCTGCCATATAAAACAGCTTCGACCTTTATTGAGG
>JBNKDZ010000491.1:0-5558 GCA_050288525.1 Cyclobacteriaceae bacterium | reverse complement strand
AAAGAATATTGAAAGAATGAAACACCATGAACTGGCTTTTTTTGAAAAAATTGACAATAAATGGTTTTTTAAAGACGGAGAGCAAATCGCACCTTCACAATATATCCGTTCAGAAAAAAAAATAGGAAGGAACTCACCGTGCCCCTGTGGGAGCGGAAAAAAATATAAAAAATGTTGCGGATAATTTTACTATTCAAATACTAAAAAAAAAAAATATTCTCTTCATCAATTTCATTCATGCCAAACTGAGCTTTGAACATTTTTTTTGTATATTCCACAATGTCCTCATTCTCAACCTTTAGCTCTGTGTCGTTAGCGATCTTGTTTTTGATTAGGTTCCACTTCAGGTCACGGACATAGTGTTCAAAATCTTTTTCCAGATCCTCTTCTTTGATGTCCTGTCCGGTTGTCAGTAACCATTTTTTATAAAACGCTTCCGGGATATTTACTTTTGTTTTTTCAAGAATTTTATCCTGCAGATCTCTGGCAAGCATATATTCACTTTCCTTGTCATAATTTTCTTCCAGAATGCGTGTAAACTCAGCAACAAACTCTTCTTCCGATTTTACTTTTTCCGGGCCAAAAACTTTATCAAAGAACTCCTGGTTCATTTCAGCAGGAATGGACCTGTTGATATTTTTTACCTGGAAATTAAATTTGCCTTTTAAAGCTTTTACTTCATCCTCTGTAAGATTGGTGAGTTCGATGAGATCTTCTGTTTTTTCAAACAGGGATTGGATGTCGGCTTCTATTACATCCTCTTTCTTAACTCCGATAAACTGCTTTTTGACTTTTTTGGTCAGCTTGTCTATGTGAAGCAGAACATCTTTTGAAAAATCATTCTCCGACTGCGATAAAACGCCGAACATCGAATCATTTTCTTCACTGACTTCCGGATTTTCCATTTTTCCGTATTGCTCCTTCAGATTTTTCACACCGTCATCAATGGTCTTTTTATCCACCTTAATGGCATATTTGTCAATCTTGAAACCAAGGTCATATGCAAAATCATCGATCAGGCCTACATTGTACTCAAATTCGAATTCTTTCTGGTTTTCCCAGTCGATTTCTTTGGCCTTATCATTATTTGGAAGCGGATCTCCGATTATTTTAATATCGTTTTCCTTAATGTATTTATTGAGTGAATCTACGAGAACTTTATTGATCTCTTCGACTAAAATAGATGTTCCATACATCTTTTTAATCAATCCAACTGGCACTTTTCCGGGTCTGAATCCTTTGATAGAAGCCTGTTTGCTGTAGGTTTTTAATTTTTCTTCAAATTTTGGTTGATAATCAGCTTCCTTTAATTTAATTTTAATTAGGGCTTCTGTGTCAGAATTTTTCTCTAATAGAATTTCCAATGCTAAATGCGTTTAAAATTTGAAAATGATATTAAAAAACCCTCAATCCCTGACAACATTAACAAGTGAAAGAGGGTTTTATATTGTGCGGATGGAGGGACTCGAACCCCCATGCCTCGCGGCGCTAGATCCTAAGTCTAGTGCGTCTACCAATTTCGCCACATCCGCATGTGTGAAAAACGGAATGCAAAGGTACGGAATTACAAATAATTATCAATAATTTCGTCATTCTTTTTTAATTTCGATACGAAATTCAATATGAGTATGACCACAATTGAACTAGAAGAAGAGAAGAAAGAGATCGTAAGGCGGTATCGAAAGCTGTTAAGGCATGCCAAACCATTGCTGAAGGATGGGGATGCAAAATTGATAAAAAAAGCCTTTAATACTTCGCTGGATGCACATAAGAATATGCGGCGCCGGTCGGGTGAACCGTATATTTTTCACCCTCTGGCAGTGGCAGAGATATGTGTTGTCGAAATAGGACTTGGTACTACCTCTATAATATCAGCGCTCCTGCACGATGTCGTGGAAGATACTGAAATGGAGATTGAGGACATCGAGCGCCTCTTTGGATCCAAAGTCGCCAAAATTATTGATGGCTTGACAAAAATTTCCGGTGTATTTGATTACGGCACTTCACAACAGGCAGAGAATTTCCGAAAGATGCTTCTTACACTTTCAGAAGATGTACGGGTTATTCTTGTGAAACTGGCCGACAGATTGCACAACATGCGGACACTCGGAAGCATGCCAAGACACAAGCAACTCAAGGTGTCTTCCGAAACAATCTATCTGTATGCACCTCTGGCACATCGCCTTGGGCTGTATTCTATTAAGTCCGAACTGGAAGATCTGTATCTTAAATATACCGAACCGGTTAAATACCAGGAGATTGTTGATAAGATCTATGCCACAAAATCTTCCCGGGACAGGTTTATCAGAAACTTTATTAATCCTATACAAAAAGAATTAAACCGCAGGAAGTTTAAATTTAACATAAAAGGTCGACCAAAGTCCATTTACTCCATTTGGAGCAAAATGAATAAACAAAATATTCCGTTTGAGCAGGTCTATGATCTTTTTGCAATCCGGATCATTCTGAAAGCAAAACCCGAGCTCGAAAAGTCAGCCTGTTGGGAAGTGTATTCCATCGTTACAGATTATTATCAGCCTAACCCGGACAGGTTGCGCGACTGGATCAGTACCTCCAAATCCAACGGTTACGAGTCACTCCATACTACCGTAATGAGTAAAACGGGAACCTGGGTAGAAGTTCAGATACGGACCACCCGAATGGACGATATCGCTGAAAAAGGGTATGCGGCACACTGGAAATATAAAGATAACAATGCAGCTTCCAATGAATCGGGTCTTGAGATCTGGATCAACAAGGTGCGCGAAATGCTCGATCAGAGTAATACATCTGCTATTGAATTCGTCGATGAGTTCAAACACAACCTATTTAACGAAGAAGTATTTGTGTTTACTCCGAAAGGAGAACTGAAAAAGCTACCCGGAGGATCAACTGCGCTTGACTTTGCCTTTGAAATACATACACAAATCGGTGCTAAATGTATCGGGGCTAAGGTGAACCAGAAACTTGTACCTATTAACTATAAATTAAAAATAGGAGATCAGGTTGAGATTCTCACCTCTAAAAAGCAAAAACCCAGCGACGACTGGCTGAACTTTGTGGTGACTTCCAAGGCACGGCAAAGAATAAAGGACGAACTGAAAGAACAAAAGAAATCGGATGCGCTGGAAGGCAAAGAGATTGTGTTGAGGAAACTGAAGCAGATAAAACTTGATCTGACCAATGAGATTGTAGATAAGCTTCTTAATCTTTTTAACCTGAAGTCTGCCCTCGACCTGTATTATCTTGTCGGAACAGGAAAAATCGATCCGAAAAACATTAAGAAAATAAAAAATCCGGTAGAGAAACGACCGGCTTTTGTGCCGCAAAAGATCTCTGATGCAGCTTCAGTAGAAAAACAAATCAAGGCTGCCACAGGCGAAACCAGGGATATTCTTTTGATCGGGGAAGATATGGATATCATTCCATATACCTTATCACCATGTTGTAATCCGATTGCAGGTGATGATGTATTTGGTTTTGTGACAACTCATGAAGGTATAAAAATACACCGGATAAATTGCCCGAATGCTACGGAACTTCTTTCCAAACATGGTCACCGGGTGGTTAAAGCCAAATGGACATCACAGTCAGAGGTTTCCTTCCTGGCCGGACTGAAAATACGGGGAACAGACCGGGTAGGGATTATTAATGATGTTTCAAAAATCATCTCGGATGAACTCAAAGTAAATATGAGATCGGTTTCTATTGAGAGTGAAAACGGCATATTTGAAGGGAGCATACAACTTTATGTGCACGACACCACCCATCTCGAGTTATTAAAAAAGAAACTGGAAAAACTCAAGGGAGTTGAAGAGGTTCTCAGGTTTGATGTGCATTAATTATTGAATTGCCGGATAATAATGCTTTGATTTCGTCTTTCAATTCCTAACTTTGTAGGTCTTTTTGAAAATGACACTATATTATTTGAACAGATCAATTTTTAATCATGGAATATACACATGAAGTAAAAGGTGATATCTTATGGCTTCGCTTTAAAGGAGATTTGATCGGAGAAAACCATGGACCTGAACTTATTTCATTAGTAAATGATCATATAAGCAGTGATGTCATATTCTGCGCAATCAATATTTCTGAAGTTCGTTATATCAATAGTAGCGGGATCGGGGTGTTGATTACCATACTAACCAAATTCCGGAACAGGGACGGAGAAGTTGTGCTGGTCAAACCTTCGGATACAGTTGAAAAGTTATTAGTTATCACAAAGTTAAACTCGATCTTCACCATTGTTAAGGATGAAGAAGAGGCCAAAAAAGAACTGAAAAAATCATAAAAACATGAAAGCGGATGTAATATTGGGTCTTCAATGGGGAGATGAAGGCAAGGGAAAAATTGTCGATTTTTTAGCAACAAAATATAATGTTATCGCAAGATTTCAGGGAGGGCCGAATGCCGGACATACACTGGAGTTTGATAATATTAAACATGTACTTCATCAGGTGCCTTCAGGTATTTTCAGAAATAACACAAAAAATATTGTAGGTAATGGAGTAGTGCTGGATCCCATCGTATTCAAAAAAGAAATTGAAGGGCTTAAAAAGTATGATATTGATGCTTTCTATAATCTGTTTGTTTCAAAAAGAACTCAATTAATACTTCCTACGCACAAATTGCTGGATGCTGCATACGAAAAATCAAAGGGAGATGATAAGATAGGATCCACACTCAGAGGCATAGGTCCGACCTATCAGGATAAAACCGCCAGAGTAGGTTTGAGAGTAGGCGATATCATTTCAGAAAATTTCCTTAAGCGATACAATAACCTTAAAGCCAAGCATGAGGAACTTCTGGCTGTATTGGATTTTGAATACAACCTGGAAGAAATGGAAAAGGAATTTTTTGAGTCACTTGAATATCTAAAAAAATTCAAACTTGTGGATACGGACTATATGGTAAACCAGTCACTGGATGCCAGGGAGACCGTATTGGCAGAAGGAGCACAGGGGACACTTCTGGATGTCGATTTTGGAAGTTATCCATTTGTGACAAGTTCGAATACTACATGTGCAGGTGTTTGTACGGGACTGGGACTGGCTCCATCCAGGATTGGACAGGTTTATGGTATTTTTAAAGCATATTGCACGAGAGTAGGAGAAGGACCATTCCCAACTGAATTAAAGGATGATGTCGGGGAAAAACTCAGAAAAGAAGGGCATGAATTTGGCGCTACCACAGGAAGGCCAAGGCGATGTGGCTGGATAGATTTGCCGGCATTGAAGTTTGCGATCATGATCAATGGCGTTTCTCAATTGATTATGATGAAAGCAGATGTGCTCAGTGCCTTTGAAGAAATCAACGTTTGTACACATTATAAGCTTGGAGACGGCAGCATAACAGACAAACTGCCCTATGATCTTTGCGGAGAGAATATAAGCCCTATTTACAAGACGATTAAGGGATGGAATACAGATATAACCAGATGTACCAATATGAATGATATCCCTGCGGAATTGCACGATTATATCGCCTTTCTTGAGGATGAATTGAATGTTCCGATTACCATTATTTCTGTTGGACCGAACCGAACGCAAACTATT
>JBNKDZ010000490.1:0-6689 GCA_050288525.1 Cyclobacteriaceae bacterium | reverse complement strand
TGATTGGTAGGCATCCGCAGACTTTAACGAATCAATATATTTTATAATATTAAAACACGTAGTAAACTGTCCGCAAGCTATAAGATTGTTAAGCTGGTCTTTTTCTTTATCATCCGGACAGAACCATAAAGTAGTCGACATTTGAGAAGCCTGTGTGGCAACCTGAATGATGCTGTCTTTCGTATTTATTTTCATTAACTCTTTACGAATACCCTCATCATTGATATGTATATTTTTCAATGCATCCGGCTTCTCACCGGATTTCTTTTTAAAGGCATAGATCAGATTCGTACAAGCCCTGAATTTCCAATAATCCGACCAACGTTCGTCAAAGATCATTTTCTGATGCAGGGATCGTATTCGTTTCATAAAGATCTGAGTCACCATCAACATAACAGATGAGATCCGTTCTTTAATAAAATATCCAAGGATTTCCATGCTCAGATGTCGGAACCTGGACATATATTTTCTTAAATATGACGGAACAGACCTCAAATACAGACGCAGAATTAATATCCGTATGATTATATACAAGGATAAAATCGTCGAAAGGACGATTGCCGGCACAAAAGCAATTTCATACACCAACAACAGAATGATAAGAATTAAAGCACTGAAGGCAACAAAATCCAACTGCCTGAAGGATAGCTTCTGGTAGTTGAAAGAAACCATTTTTTTAACCCATCCAGGTGTCCGTTGAACAAACTGGAAATCTGTAACAAAGTAACTTGCAACATCCGAAATAAACAACAGATCGTGGTAATGCCGTTTTTTTGACCTGTTCTCTTCAACTCTCAGCACGCTTTCGATCCCCTGATTATCAACAATCCCTCCATCCATTAACGCTGATGGCGGATTGTGTGAATCACAGATAATCTCCTTTTGCAGATATAATTCTTCCCTGTCCTTTTCAGAATCCGACCGGGCTAGAAGCTGGTCAATACGATCCGTCTCATTTCGAATATCCTTGTTTATAAGTTCATTAAGATGTTCCGCCCCCTCATAAATAAAGTCATCCGGAAAAGCAATCGGCTCAAATCCCGAAGGGAAACATGAACTCGCAGCCAGGGCATCTGCAATTTTTATTTCCCGGAATGCTGCCTCCTTTATTCCAGGTTTTATCTTCCCGTTTCCTACATCCGCTTTATTATTGTAGGATTTAAAAAACCTGAATTCAAGACCCTCCTTAAACTCAGTAGCATTTATGATTATATCTTCAAGATGGATTTTATTTCCATCAAAAAACACATCGAATGTTTTCCCCTGAAACAACAACTCGTCATAAGCTATCGAAAATGCATTAATTATATTCCTGTTTTTAATACCTTTCCATTTCTGATGATCAAGGAGTATATCAAGCGCATACGTAATCAAATCCTGATCATTCATATACCGATATAACGAATCATAAAACAGTTCAAACGATTTACCCTCTTTTAAACAACAGGCATAATATGCCCCTGTTATTGTGCCTCCGGAAACCGTCGATATTGTCCGCACATTTTCAAGCAACGGTTTGTTATCATACTTCAGACGTTCAAGGTAACTCAGAGTGCCAAGGGAAAATGCAGCTGCACGGTATCCTCCGCCCGACAGGCATAGGGCAATTTTATTAAAAGGCCTTTCAGGAAAAGCGTAAGTAGATGTATAGATCATATTGGTTGTTTAAAGATAAATTTTCAGCTCATTAATCTTTTTATTTTGTGATAGAACTTACTAATAATATTTTGGTCTCGTTTTAAAAAGTCACATACAATTCCGGACAATTCAGGCGCGCGCAGGTAGCCAAAACTTTTATGAGGATTAGGCTCTCCATTTACCGAATAATTATTATGAACAATAAAGTCAGTTGCCCGTACTCCGTTAAAGTTTGGGTAATAATTCTCTGACAAATCATATATCAAAGCCACTTTATCCTCTAAATCAGCACAATTTATCCAGCTTCGGGTAACTCCAGGAGGTGTTTTAGGTTTAATAGCACGTTTTAATCTGAGGCCTCTTTCTGCCACAATTTTACTTATTACAACAGGAAATCCAAGGGGAGATCCAATAGTAACAAATGTATCAATCTTTAATTCCGGTACCTGAAACGTTAATACATCATACGCTATTATAGAGCCCATTGAATGGCCAATCAATATGATATCCTCTCCGGCATATTTCTTAAGCACTGATTCCAACCTTGCCCTGATAGCATCACGGGCAAGACAATCCTGATCATTCAGGTCTTTAACATCATCGGAATAATATATTTCCAGGTCCTTGAAATACCTGTGGATAATTGCGTCCGTTACGAATGAAAAATTGATAGACAGATCATCATCAAGGAAGATTCTGTCGAGCTGCTTTTCAAGAAAATCAAGTACCCTTCTACGTTCCCGCATAGTCCCAAATACATCATCCTTTTCTGCAACTACATATTTCTCATTAACATACAAAGGATCTTCTTTATCCGAAATGTTAATATCCAACGGCTTTTCGTAAAGAATGTCAGCCCAATATACCAGTTCAAAGGGCAAATCCGAGCAATCCTCTCCTACTTTAGCAAGTCCTTCCTGAAGCGCTTCTTCCCACCATTTTTGAAGAATATCTTTTGGTGGTTTATTTCCTAATCCGTGTATTCCGATAATAACTTTGCCCATAACATCAATTCGTTATGACGTAAAGATATATTTTTTCTGGTCAAATAATGAATTAAAAGATGATCTGAAGAATAATTCAACAACTATTAAGAGATCTATAGAAGCAAAAATTAATTAATGGCTTTCTTCCTCCTCCATCCAGCGTTTTGCCTTATATAATTCAATAAAAAATTTTATGGTGACGGGACAGTCTGTTTTACTAACATTATACGAGTAATTTTCTAATGAATATTTGGAAAAAACATTCTCAGGAACAATAATTGCCTTTTTAATAGGTCTGACTTCAAGTGCAAATTTTCCGATTGATATTGCTGCATATTGTTGCATTTCAGGATCCAGTCCTTTATGCTCCCTTGCATCCAGGATTATCCCCTTAACTTTTTTCTCATACATTATTGCCTGAGCTTTTTTTACTAAGTCCTTAAAGACAAGCTCAGGTGTTGACCCTCTCCATATTTCATAATTATATGATCCTTTCTCAACATATATAATTCTAAGGTTTGGATGATCAAGGACCACTTCGTTTTCCATTATCTTATGATACATTTTATATCTACAATAGAAGCCACTACATATTCAACTTGTCAATTTTAACAAATTTGATTTAATATTTTAACATTCACAAATAGAATATATGGCTTTATTGCAGAATACAACAAAATAATCCAACCTGCACAATAATTAATTCAATTTAGACTGTAAATTCAGTGATTGTTACAAAGCAAACAGAATGACTTCAGATACGAACAGCATTAACCACAAATTAATAACATTAAAAAAACAAAAATCACTCTTCCATCCAGCGAATAGCTTCACTCAACGAGTTGAAAACCTTTTTTGACACTCTTTCAATAGTATGAATATTTTCGATATAGAAGCGTATTGGTTCGGATTTCCACATATTGGAGTTTACTACAACGGCATGTTTTAATGCCCCTCTTTTAGTAGCATATTTTTTAACCTGATCAGCCAGTTTTTTCTGAAATTCCGGCTCGGTATCCCTGTATTCCCTGGCATCAACAATAATTCCTTTGATTCCTTTCATTATATAGATCAGCTCAAGGTCATTGATAAGATCATAAAACTCTTTTCCTTCCACTCGATCCCACCAATTCTCAATTACATACCCGCCTTTTCTGAAGTATTCAAGAATCAGATGTTTGTTCTCCAATATAATTTCTGTTGACATACACAATAAGCTTCAATTATCCACAATAAAGTTTAATATTAAGTTATCCTAAATTATACTAATTGTAGAAATTTCACCATACTATAATCATCGAAAACTGTAAAAATGTAATTTTTCGCTTTTTTGCCTCGATTTTAAATCGGATGTTTAACAAATAGCTATTAAAGACATTAAGTTAAACTAACACATATAAAACACAGATTTAAATACCTTATACAACAAATTAACCCGCACAAAATTTTCCAAAGCACTGGAATTATAAAAAATATTTTTCTATATATGGAATTACATAGTGTTGTAGAAACAATCTCTTACTAATTTGTTATACAATCATACATATTAATAAATCGCTTATAACGGAATGTATAAATTAAATCTTTCATCTTTTTTGATTTACACCTGTATAATCATGTGCTCGTTTCAGGAGATATATGGCCAGACTCCTTATTCAGATAAATTTCAATGTGCTGTCACTTCCGGGATAGTCAAAGATCCGTTACTGTATGAAGCATCCGGAATTGTTGCAAGCAGAACAAACCCGGGGTATTTCTGGGCGCATAATGACAGTGGAGACGGCCCATATTTATATCTTATTGACTCACTTGGAAATATAAAAAGAAAGTACATTCTTAAAGATGCATTCCATTTTGACTGGGAAGATATCACCATCGGATTCGGACCAACGGACAACTATTATCTCTATATCGGCGATATCGGCGATAACCTGGCGATCCGTCCTTTTATAAATGTATACAGATTTATTGAACCGGATATCCGGAACACAACCGATTCAGTCATTTCAAATGCAGACAACCTTATTCTTAAATATCCGGACGGACCACGTGATGCCGAAACACTGCTTTATGATCCTGTATTCAGGAATCTGTTTATAATCACGAAAAGAGAAGAAAACGTCCGGGTTTATGAAACTCCGGAACAATTTTCTGATACTACTACCCTCATTTTTAAATCCAAACTTCCTTTTAAAAAAATTACAGGAGGCGATATATCCGCCTCTGGTGATGAAATCCTTTTAAAGAATTATAATGCTGTGTTTTACTGGATCAGGAAGACGAATGATCCGATCGACAAAACCCTTTCCTCAGACCATGAGATCTTGCATTACAAAAGTGAGCCTCAGGGAGAAGCCATCGCATGGTCAATACATAATGATGGTTTTTATACGCTTTCTGAACGAAATAATAGCAAAAAACAAAAAATGTTGTTTTATAAAAGAACAACAAATGAATGAATGATCTGATGTCGCATCTCAAAATTTTTATTTAAGATAATTTAAACATTATATAACAATATTATTCTTGTAAATAGTTCCATTAAAACCCATTTTCTTTTGAAAAATAATTGTTATGTAGAAATTATTCATTTTTATTTTGGATAGTAATCAACATCGCCATAAATTGTTCAGCAAAACAGATGTAAAGGTGGTGAAAATCAATTTTACCAGTATTTGACCAACTTTTTAAAACTCTAAAATCCATGAAAGGAAAAATTTATCCTGATAAGAAGAATTTGTACCGGATGCCCTGGTCAACCAATGATAATCCGATTGGATGGCTGGAAGTTACAGATATTTGTAACATCAAGTGTAAAGGGTGTTATCGATTGATTATGGGCGAAGGGCATAAAACCCTCGAACAACTCAAAGAAGAAATTTTGTTCCTGAAAAAATGGCGGAATTGCGATAACATTTCTCTTGCTGGTGGTGAGCCAATATTGCATCCTCAAATTGTTGAACTGATTGAGTTTATCTCCAGTCTGGGCATGAAATCCGTTATGTTGACAAACGGAGTTGCTTTGAATGACGATATCCTCAAAAAACTCAAAAAAGCTGGCTTATTCGGTCTTAGCTTCCATATTGACTCAACTCAATCACGACCTGAGTTTAACAGAGACAAGATCAAGAATGAAATGGAGCTTAACGATCTGCGACTGAAATTCGCAAAAATGCTCTATAAATATAAGTTTTATGCCCATTTCGGGATCACTGTCACACCTGACAGCTTAAAAGAAGTCCCGGACTTCATTAAATGGGTAATTCAAAACAGTAAATACATCAATGGCGTTTCATTAATTATCTATCGTGGTCTGCTTGTTGCTGATGGCATTCACTATTATGCAAATAACAAGGAGCTTGACATGAAAGCTGGTGATCTTGGATATGCTGTAGGTGAAGACGAAAGAGATGCTATCAAGATCCGTTCGGAAGATGTATATGCTGTGCTTAAAGAGCATTTTCCTGATTATGAAGCAAGTGCCTATCTTGGCGGAACCCACGATCACACATCGTTTAAATGGCTCATCGGTAGTATGTTCATAAACAGCAAAGGAAAGACTTTCGGCGCTTACGGAAAGCGGATCATGGAGATTGCTCAAATGTGGCACCACCTGTTTAAAGGTGCTTACCTGGTGTATCCTCAACGAAAAATAGGAAAAGAAGTCTTTATCATGTCAATCTTTGACAAGACAATACGCAAAGCCTTCTGGAAATTCCTGAAATATGTTCTTGGAAATCCGATCCGCCTTTTCTATCCTATGTCCCCTATCGGTATCGGTATGGTTCAGGCACCTGACCTGCTGGATGACGGTAACATCGACATGTGTGATGACTGTCCGGATATGTGCGTGCACGAAGGCAAACTCGTAAATTCCTGCCGTCTTGACGAATGCAGAATTTACGGACACCTGCTACATGTACAGGTTGATGAAGGAGCTCTTGACAAAAAGAAAGAGGAGAAAGTCCTTACAGAAGAATTATCTGAGAATTAATCGAATTAAAACATACATAAAAAAGACCGGTTCGCACGCGTTCCGGTCTTTTTTTATGATTTTATTCCGAT
>JBNKDZ010000489.1:0-3816 GCA_050288525.1 Cyclobacteriaceae bacterium | reverse complement strand
GTCTAATATGAGCAGGGATATTTTTATCGTATTAGACAAGCCAGGTTTTCACCTACCGATGAAGGCTCTATGTTGTTTTTTTTGCTATTTTCCCTTAGGTTGACGGCTATGGTGGGGACACGAACCACGGCGATACATTATTTTTTCTGACACATCAACTTAACATAAAACCACAGCGATAGAATCAAAGCAAAAGAGGGGACACGAGCCACGGCAAAAGGAACCACTTTTGAAAGAAAATCCTCGACTGTTTAGTCACAAGCTAGACGTTTGTGCTACAGTGTGGAAGCGAACCGAAACCAGGAGGGTTATTTTGCTTCCCAGACGATTTCGGAATGTGACTGATCGATGACAAGGATTATGCGTACCGGTGCCGGAACGAGGACAAGCCGTACATCCCTGTCGAGGTATTGTTCTACTTCTACCATCACACCTTCACCCGGACCAACTCCAAATGCCAGGTTGCCTTTATCATCCTTTTTCTCGATATATTTTTTTGCTATGTAGGCGATTGGCAACAAAACATCGTTCTCAGGACAAAACTCGTCGTGAACAGACTGAAAAGCTTTCTCAAGGTAGTCTGTGTATTTTTCTAAAAAATCATCCTCAAGATCATGCAATGCTTCCTCAGCATCATCATATGATGCATCATTGTAGTCGAGTTTGCTCAGTTTATTTCGTTGCAAAGCAATGTTTATGAGGTCCTGGTCG
The DNA here is from genome assembly GCA_050288525.1 of Cyclobacteriaceae bacterium. Lineage (GTDB taxonomy): Bacteria > Bacteroidota > Bacteroidia > Cytophagales > Cyclobacteriaceae > JBNKDZ01. The sequence continues at coordinate 3,105 of JBNKDZ010000489.1, read as the reverse complement.
AGTTGCTTAATATCCATAATTTTTTGTTTAGGCCGTAAAAGTTGAAAAACTCCGTTAGACATGCAAATAAAAAATATTTTTTCTGGTCAATAATATGTTTCAATTAAACGGTCAAAGGTTTATTTTTACGGCGAATACAGAATTTCCGAACAAAAACTATCATAAAAATGGATGCAGCAATAAAGGAAAAAGCCCAGGAATGGCTTAAGAGTAACATTGACGACACATCAAAAAAAGAAATAGAAGCCATGATGGCATCAGAAGACTCTTCGCTTCTGGAAGATGCCTTTTATACGGATCTCGAATTTGGAACAGGAGGACTGCGGGGTGTTATGGGAATTGGTTCCAACAGGATGAACAAATATACTGTAGGAAAAGCAACCCAGGGACTAAGCAATTATTTGTTAAAAACGTTTCCCGGAAAAGAAATAAAAGTGGCAATCGCACATGACAGCCGCAACAACAGCCCCTTTTTCGCAGAAACCACTGCTGCCGTTTTCTCTGCCAACGGCATAAAAGTTTACTTCTTTGAAGCGTTACGCCCAACTCCGGAACTTTCTTTTGCTGTAAGGACCCTTGGTTGCCAAAGTGGCGTTGTCATTACTGCATCCCACAATCCAAAAGAATATAATGGGTATAAAGCATACTGGGATGATGGTGGTCAGGTCGTATCACCTCATGACAAGCTCATCATCAAGGAAGTGAAGAAGATCCAAAACATTGATAACGTAAAATTTGAGGCGAACGAATCGCTTATCCAAAAGATCGGAAAAGATATTGACGAGCAATATCTCAAAAAGGTTAAAGAACTTTCCTTAAGCCCTGAAATCATCACCCGACAGAAGGACCTCAAGATTGTCTTCTCACCAATTCACGGAACAGGCATCACACTTGTTCCTGAAATTCTAAAAAGATTTGGATTTGAAAATGTTCAGGTAGTCGAAGAGCAGGCCACCCCGGATGGCAATTTCCCTACCGTCGTCTACCCTAACCCAGAAGAATCAGAAGCTATGAGTCTGGCCCTCAAAAAGGCCGATGCCATACAAGCTGATCTGATCATGGCTACGGATCCGGATGCTGACAGGGTAGGCATAGGCGCCAAAAACAATCATGGCAAGTATCAGCTAATAAACGGCAATCAGGCGGCTTCATTGCTGGTGTATTACACCTTAAAACTCTGGAAAGAAAACGGCAAACTTGATGGCGGACAATTTATTGTGAAAACCATTGTCACCACCGACCTGATCTCTGAGATCGCACGTCATTTTGAAGTTGAAGAACGTGAAACCCTTACCGGTTTTAAATTTATCGCTTCTGTCATAAGAGAACTTGAAGGTAAAAAGAAATTTATTGTAGGCGGAGAAGAAAGTTACGGTTACCTGAGCGGAGACTTTGTGCGTGACAAGGATGCCATTTCTTCGTGTGCTATGCTGGCAGAAATGACTGCATGGGCCAAAGATAATGGTAAAAGTCTTTTTGACCTGCTCATTGAAGTATACCAACAATTCGGATACTACAAAGAATCACTTCTTTCCATCACTAAAAAAGGCAAAAAAGGGAAAGAAGAAATTGCTGAAATGATGCATCAGCTTCGTACATCACCTCCGGCCAGCATACAGGGATCTGAATTATTGAAATTGTATGACTATGATGAAGGCACAATTAAAGATCTTAAAACCGGTAAAAAGACTAAATTAAAATTCCCGAAAAGTAATGTACTTCAATTTGTAACTGCTGATGGCACAAAAGTCTCTGCCAGACCTTCCGGTACAGAGCCGAAAATAAAATTTTATTTCAGTGTCAAAGCCCCGCTTGAGCGTAAGGAAGATTTTGATGCCGTTAGTGCGTCCCTTGATCAAAAAATCTCAAATATTATCTCAGAACTTCGCTTAAGCTAGTTGTATTTTTATTAAAAATTTACTATTTTAAATAAAAAAATGGCTTTTATAGTCATTTAGTACACTCAAAATGCTGTTTTTATAATTATTCATATTTATTAGTGAATTTTCATAAAAACAGTATTTTAACCTTTATAACCTGCTTTTATCACTTAATACCCCATATTTTCAGCAAAAAAGTTTAACACAAACCGTTATTAATCAATTAGTTTTGCCTAAAATCTTATCATGTAATATCGGTTACCTTTTTTGCATCAAAAATATATACTCATACATTGTATTTAAATTAGTATTAAATGCATTATTTGAAGAAGGCCATGAGGAGTATAGCAGTAATCATTATCTTGTTTATTATACAAATAAACATCAGCAAAGCACAAACACACACTACGATCAGTAGTGGAACCTGGCAAACAGCCGACACATGGGATATCGGTATCCCGGATTATACCGACAACTGGAATCCTGCTGTTATGAGATCTGCAGCCATACAGCATGATGTAACTTTGGGAACGGGAGTTGAAGATATTACCTTTGACGGTTATTGGAACACCATTTCCATCACAAACGGAGCTACCCTGACCATAAACGTAAATACTATTGCAATAACAGATCAACTGACCTACCCGACAAACATCAACGTCATTGACGGCACATTGATCATTAACGGCACACTGGAGGTCAGAAATGGCACTGAATTAAACATTCAGGCGAATGGAGCCGCCACCATCAACGGAGACCTTATAGCTGCAGGCACAGGAGGGATTATTAACGTTTATCCCGGAGGTAATCTTGATGTAAACGGAAGTCTGTCGCTTGAAGGAGGCAACAGTCAACTGAATTCTACAGGTGTATTTGAAACAGACTACATATTTGTTTTAGGAGGCAGCACAAGTCTTAGTGCCAGCACGTCGTTTACAGTGAATAACGATCTTGTTGTTGCGGGAAATTCCAGTTTTAGTATCGATGCAGGAATTGTCAGTGTGAATGGTGACTACACCAATACAGGCACCGCTCTTACCACAATCGACGGATTTCTGGATGTCGCAGGAAATGTTTATAACAATTCCGACATTACCGGAACCGGAGGCATCGGATGGGGTATCACCTGGTTTCCGGGTGGCGGATCCACTGTTGAAAATGCACCGCCGGCTTCTGTGCCACCCGCTAACCCATACAGCCTGGCAACTGGAGGCCCTTATTTTAG
>JBNKDZ010000488.1:0-5164 GCA_050288525.1 Cyclobacteriaceae bacterium | reverse complement strand
AACAAGGACACGAAAATGGAGAATAAGTGGCAGGTTATTCTGTTGGACACCACACTGAATGTTGTGTGGGAGAAACATTATTATATTGATCAGAAGTATGCCAACAAGGGGTATGAGTATTTCGGAGATTACTTTTACCTTCTTTTCATAGAGAATAACGAAAGTCCGAAAGCGGATCTGATCGTTATGAGGATTAATTTAACCAGTCAGAATCCTGAATTATTTGAAATAAAAAGGGAATATCCGATGGAGCTCACCGAATTTGAGATACTGGACGATGGTTTGATTTTCGGAGGCTATTCCAACGATCTTCCGACGTTGGTGTACTACAAATTCGGAACAGATAAGCCCAAGGTGTTGCCTGGTTTTTTCAGTAAACGTGGTGAATTGCAGCATCTGGATATTGATTCAACATTCAGCCAGTTTAATGTCCTGACCAGCTTCCGGACCAATGACGGCCGGGAGTCTCTGACATTCAGCTCCTTTGACAAAACAGGTGAAATGCTTCAGAATGTAAGTTTGAAACCTTCTGAAGGGCATAATCTGTTGTTTGGACGTGTTATTACCATTGAAAATGACATTCATTTAATTGTAGGCACCTATGCCCGTCGTAAGTCAGAGTATTCGCAAGGGGTTTTTCTTGCACGGATATCCAGTGAGGGAGATCAGATCATTAATTATTATAACTATGCCGATCTGCAAAACTTTTTCAACTTTATGAAAGCCAAACGGCAGCGGCGGGTGGAGGAACGAATCGAAAGGAGGAAGATTAAAGGGAAGAAAAACAAATTCAACTACCGGTTGCTGGTCCAGGATATCATAGAAAAAGACGGGAAGTTCATCATGATCGGAGAAGCCTTTTATCCGAAATACGGTCAGACAGGCTTTTATGATGGCTATATGCCCTATTATTCGAATAATTTTAATACCCTTCTGGAAGGATACAATTTCACCCATGCTGTTGTGATCGGTTTTGACCGGAGAGGGCAGATCATTTGGGACAACAGCTTTGAGATAAATGATATCTTCAGCTATAATCTTCAGCCGAATGTTAATGTAACAGTCAATAACGACAGGATCATTCTGATGTATATGTATGAAAATGTGATCCGAACGAAAATTATTGAAGATGAAGAGGTGGTTGAAGGGAAAGCATTTAACGAAAACTCCTTTTTATTCGAGAATGAAATTATTGAGAATGAAGATGATGAATACGGAGGATTAAAAAGCTGGTATGGAGATGTCAATTTTGGGTATGGAGTGCATAAGATCCGGAAGAAATATCAGGAGGAAGGAAGCAACAACAGGGAGGTATTTTTCATAAATAAGATCAGGTATGAATAAAAAGAAGATTTTTTTTAATAGCTGTTCAAACATTTTGGCATTTTTAACAGGCTATTTTTTATATTTGTCAAACAAAAGAGATGCAAAAGAAATTAATTCTTGATCAGGATCTGTTAAATATAATGATCAGCAGGCTATGTCAGCAGCTGATAGAGAACCATAATGGATTTTCTGACACTGTAATTCTCGGCCTCCAGCCCAGGGGTATCTATCTTGCTGACAGGATCAAGGCAAAACTTGATGAAAGCCTTAAGAAGCCTGTTTTACTCGGTTATCTTGATACCACTTTTCACCGTGATGATTTTCGTCGCAGGTCCTCCATTATTAAGGCAAATGCCACGGATATTCCTTTTATCATAGAAAACAAGAATGTTGTATTGATCGATGACGTTCTTTTTACCGGTCGTAGCGTACGTGCGGCTCTTGATGCGATGATTGCCTTCGGACGACCAAAAAAAGTAGAGTTGATGGTGCTTGTTGACAGGAGATATACCAGGGATTTGCCGATAGAATCAAATTATGTGGGAAAATATGTGAATACGCTACATTCTCAGCGCGTTATGGTTGAATGGAGGGAGCAGGGGAAAAAGAAAGACAGTATATGGTTGATTAATAATATTGATATTGATAAATAATGGCCCAACTAAGCGTACCCCATTTATTAGGCATAAAAAATCTCACAATTGACGATCTTAACCTTATTTATGAAACAGCTGACAACTTTAAAGAGGTCATAAACAGGCCTATCAAGAAGGTCCCTTCTCTCAGGGATGTGACGATAGCTAATGTATTTTTTGAGAATTCAACCCGAACACGGATCTCTTTTGAACTTGCTGAAAAAAGGCTTTCTGCAGATATCGTCAATTTCTCGTCATCACAAAGTTCGGTTAAAAAAGGAGAAACCCTGCTCGATACAGTGAATAACATTCTTGCCATGAAAGTGGATATGATCGTTATGCGACATTCAAGCCCGGGTGCGCCACATTTTTTAGCGAAAAATATAAAGGCTCGGATTATAAATGCCGGAGATGGCACGCATGAGCACCCTACACAGGCATTGCTGGACACCTTTTCAATACGGTCGAAATATAAATCGTTTGAAGGATTGAAGGTGGCAATAATCGGAGATATTTTGCATTCAAGGGTAGCGATCTCAAACATTTTTGCTTTAAAGATGCTGGGAGCAGAAGTTATGGTATGCGGACCAAATACATTATTACCAAAGTATATCAGTTCGTTGGGAGTAAAGGTAGAACTGGATGTGTTTAAAGCACTGCAGTGGTGTGATGTAGCGAATGTTCTGCGTATACAACTTGAAAGGCAGCAGATCAAATATTTTCCCTCCCTCAGAGAATACGCACTTTATTATGGCATCAATAAGAGGATGCTTGATAAGCTTGATAAAAAGATTACTATCATGCATCCTGGACCAATAAACCGTGGTGTGGAATTAAGCAGTGATGTGGCTGATTCCGAACATTCCATAATACTCGAACAGGTAGAAAATGGCGTGGCGATTCGGATGGCAGTTCTATATCTTTTGGCAGGTAAAATTGATGATTGATCCTGTTACAGCATGATATTTTTTAATGTAGCAATTCGAAATTACCGATAGGAGTTTCAATAAATTTCAAACTTCACTACAGGAATCTATCAGAAATAACAAGTATTCCCGGAATTGTCATGATATTATCCGTATCAAAAACGCATAATAATTTTTTAAGATATCAGGAATGTCCAAACAAATGATACAGGACAACTTTTCAGAAATTCATGATTATAAACACATTACATGTAAAATATTTAGATATAATTATTTTTTTGTTATGTAATCTGAATTTTTAATTAAATTCCAATACCCGAAAAAACGAGAAGACAAAGTGTATAAGTCCATATTTTACATTTGCCTGTTATTTTTATTGATAACAATGGGTTTTTATGCCCAAGCTGAGGAAAATAATCTGCCTTTCAGTTTCAGATCAAATATACCTGATATCGAATCATATATTGAAATGGAGTCATTTGATAAAGATGCTTTCATCTCTGAAAGTATTGATGATTCAGGTAGCACAAAAAATAGTCAGTTTGCTAAACCGTTTATGACAGATATTCGTCCTGAAAACTCCGGTGAGTGGTGGGATACGGATCAAGGAATGATATGGAGGGTAGCTATTCGTTCAACGGATGCTTATTCGCTTTACTGTACATTCGATACCTTTAATCTTAAAGCTGGAGTGCGGATGTTTGTTTATGCTCCTGGGTATAATTCATTACGGGGAGGTTTCACGAGTGATAACAATAACAGATCTAATATTTTATCAGTTTCGCCGGTCAGGGGCGAAGTGTTGATTGTTGAGTTGAATATACCGGAGGAGGTGCATGATTATGGAAAACTGGTTATTAAAAAAGTATATCATGATTGTCTGGATATTTTTTCAATGTCAAATCCCACAAATCAGCGGTTAATAAATTCATTGAATTGTTTTGAGAACATCAACTGTGAAAACGGGAAATACTGGCAAACCGAAAAACGTGCTGTGTGTAAGATAATAACTGACGGAGAGCTATCTACAGGTGTATTGATTGGCAATACTTCTGGTGATAATACACCATATATTCTTACTGTTAACCACACAATATTTGATGAATTTCATGCTGCACAATCCCTGTTTATCTTTAACTATGAGTATCAGGCGTGCAACAGCACATATATAACATACGACCATTCACTTTCAGGAGCTTCATTAATTGCAACAAGCAAGAATCTCGATTTTTCATTGGTGCGATTGAATAATGTCCCTCCATTATTCTTCAACGCGTATTATGCGGGTTGGGATAAAAGGGCTACACCTCCACAAAAAGGCACTTGTATTCATCACCCCTTAGGTTCAGTTAAACAAATAGCGCATGAGTACCATCCGTTGACAACAGCGGATATTGGAATGGATTATGATGAAAAGGCTTTCTGGAAAGTTTCGCACTGGGAAATAGGAACCACCCAACCCGGATCTTCCGGTTCGCCATTATTTAATCAAAATCATCGTCTGGTGGGAAGCCTTACCGGAGGCAGGGCTACATGTGACCAGCCGGTGGATGATTATTTTAATAAAATTGCGCTGGCTTTTGACCAGTATCAAAACGATAGTGAACGACTAAGTGTATGGCTTGATCCGGAGAGAAAAGGCAATGAATATATTGATGGTTATGATCCGTATGGATTTAACAATAATAATTGTGACACCACATGGAACACATCGATTGAGCAGGATTCTGATCTAAGTAGTGAAGGCCTGGACTGGGGTTGGATAACCGGCCATAATTCTGCAGGATTTACAGCTTTTGCTGAGAAATTTATTTCTCCTTCATCCATGCAGATCCCGGGGTTTTTCATAAATGTTGCAAAAGTTAATTACGGACACTCATTATCAACCATTGTTGTTAAAGTGTGGGAAGGAAGTGATACACCAGAAAATGAAATTTATACGCAGCAGGTTTTTTTAAATACACTTATACCGAATTCAGTCAACTACATCGGCTTTGATTCGGTGGTGATGACAACGGGGAACTTTTTCATAGGTTATGAAGTCAGTTATGCTGATTCACAGGATTCATTTGCTGTATATCATTCGTCAGCACATAATCAGGTATCTACCTTTTTTGTGCATGACGGATCCTGGAAGAATATCCATAAAGCTTCACCTAATTTGTATACATCCCTGCATATTGGGATAATCGATTGTTATGGTACTGTTTATCAGCCAAAACCGGATTTTGTCATGGTTTATCCAAATCCGTGCACAAACTATCTTAATCTGGACTT
>JBNKDZ010000487.1:0-3492 GCA_050288525.1 Cyclobacteriaceae bacterium | reverse complement strand
CACATAATCACCAATGATCAAAATTCTTTTCTGATACATTCAGGCAAATCAATTCACATTCACTATTTCAAACATGATTATGATGAAAATCTTATCGATAAAATCATAGAGACGATTCGTGAAAACAGTATTTCTATTGTTTTTGCATTGTCTGAAGAAGGCATCGAATACATATTAAATTATAATGACAAAATTAAAGCAATAACAACACTATGCCTTCTTCCAAGGGCTGAAAGTTTCAATACCGCCCGGGACAAATCTTTGTTGAGTAAACATTGTATTGCTCACAACATAAACACACCGGTATCAATCAGCTTAAATAGAAGGCAGGAGCTAAATTATTCAGATCTTGCTGATCTCGGAGAAAAACTTCTGATCAAACCGGCTGTATATTCCAGCGGAGGATCCGGAATAGAGATATTTGAAAGCAAGAAAGAAGTCCTTGACTTCTTCAGTAAGGTCGACAGACCGGATCAGGACTACGTTATCCAGGATTATACAGAAGGATATGACATTTGTTGTTGCTTTTTTGCCCAAAACGGGGAGATCATTGCCTACAGCATACAAAAAGGATTCTCAAAAGGGCATCATCCGTTTGCCCCTTATGATGGAATAGAATTCATTATGAATCAGAAAGTTTTACTCCAGACACAGAAAATACTTAAATCACTGGACTGGAACGGTGTCGGCTGTATTGATATGAGATATGATATCTATACAGATGAACCCTATATTATCGATATGAATTGCCGGTATTGGAATTCATTGATCGGTTCTTTCCTGAGTGCAGGAGTAAATTTTCCTTTTATCCATCTCAACTATTCCCTCAACCAGGAAATTGAAATAAAGCCCTTTTGCACGGGCACCTATATTTCAGCAAAAAAATATATATCTGAAAAAATCAAAGGCCTGCTTCACAAAAACAGTCCAAAAATTCATTTCAGACAATCTGGTTTTTATATTGTTCTTTCAGATCCGAAATATTATTTTTATAAGAGTCTCTCGAAGATAATCTGATTTATCAAACTAAAATAATTAAATGATGTCCGGAACAAAGACTGCCATTGTAACCGGAGCTACAGGTGCTATCGGAATAGCCATTACCGGATTGATGTTGAAAAACAATTTCAACGTTGTAATGGTGGCACGAAACGAAGAAAAAGCCAAATCCCTTTTAAAAGCATTCTCAGATGACAGACTATCCTATGTATTAGCTGACCTTTCGAGAAAAAAAGACATAATCAGAATAGCCGGAATATTTCAAAAGTCTGTTGATGTACTTATAAACAATGCCGCAACAACCCCCAAAGTAAGAACAGAGACCCCTGAAGGAATTGAAATGCAATGGGCAACCAATGTACTGGGATATTTCAATATGATTAAATATTTCACCCCTCATCTTGAAAAAGCATCCGTTGCAAGAGTCGTAAATTTAGCCAGTTACTGGGCAGGTGGACTTGACCTGAAGGATCCTGAATTTAAAAAACGACGATATGATAACGATCTGGTCTACCGACAATCCAAACAGGCTGACCGAATGTTAAGTCTTGCATTTGCAGAAAAATTAAAAGATAAAAACATCACTGTAAATGCAGCGCATCCGGGTGATGTCAACTCAAAACTCAGCAATGATCTCGGTTTCGGAGGAAGTGAATCCCCTGAACAGGGTGCTGCTACACCTGTATGGTTGGCCGTTGATGAACAAATCACCCATCAAACGGGGAAGTATTTTGAGCAAAAAAAAGAATCTTATTGCACATTCTGTCAACAAATAGAGGCCGTTGAAGAATTATATAATTTGTGTGAAAGTTATTAAAACTTTTCTACCTCTTCTTCCGGCTCAAAAATGAAATTGTTGATGTAATTATAATCCAGCCTTTTATTTTCTTTAAAGTAGCTCAATTGCTCTTTTTCAATATCATAGGTTTCAATCCTGTTTTTCTTGCCTTCCTTCAAATAGAATCCCTTATATCCACGCTCAATTAAAAAGTTAAACACATCAAAAACAGTAAAATCCTTAATATGTCTGGCTTCACATTCAAGAATTATCAGTGGTTTAATTGATTTTAGTGTTTCTTCCATCCCCCTTAACACGCTGAATTCGTGCCCTTCTACATCAATCTTCACCAGCCTGGGCTTTAAACCCGTTTCCTGAACAAGGCTGTCTATCGACCGGATACGCACCTTGATTTCGTGACATGCCTGTTTTTCATGGATGATCCCCTGATCATCAATCCTGGCGCCCTGCGAGATCTCACCCGGCTTTCCCGGCACCGTAATCACACCTTCCGTATCCTTATCAGAGACAGCGCAATCCATTAATATTACATTATCCCAGCCAAAAAGATCTTTTACCGTTTCCAGGTAATCAAATAACAACGGCTGTGGTTCAATTGCAAGGATCTTACTCATATTTCCCACCTTCTTTCTGATCCAGTAGGTATAAGCCCCTTTATGTGCCCCAATGTCAAACGCCACATCTCCTTCTTTCATTTTTTCAAGGATATACTGTATTTCTTCCGGGTCGAAGGTGTTCTTATACTTATTTGCCCGTATCAAAAAGCGGATTTTGTGATATAAAAAATTTATCATGTTTTTTAACAGATTTTTTAGGAACCCCAAACCTACAAAATATTATTGAAAAACAAAGAAACAAGAAAAAAGGAACATCAGGCAATACGATAGCATGAGAGAAGCAACAAAAAAACCATAATAACCCTCTGGCTAAATAATCAAACCCAAAAGGGAGATACCCCATTTGGAATAAAAGGGTATCTCATCCTTAAGATATTCTGATTAAAACAAACTACTTCCGGATTTTTATATCTTTGACAGCAACAATGGCATTATAATTATCAAATTTTTCATTATATGCCACAGGATATTCGCCGGCTGGTATAACATTTCCACGAAGTCCAAGCTCTTTTGCCAACTCTGGATCCAGTTGGAGATCACTTTTGAGCATGAACATGTCTTTATCAAGTGTTTTTTCGATTGGCGTATAAAACTGTAATCCTACAACAGCTTCATTGATCGGGAAGGGTATCGTATTCACTTCAGGATCAACCTTCAACTGGAACTTATCCCTTATATCCGGAATTACATATGGATCGATAAATTTATACACATCCCACGGGTCATAATACTTGATATCACAGGGAAACAGACACCTTTCATAGAATAATGGTATGCACCTTATGAGCCTTATTGAACAAATACCCGGTAAATAAGAATAACAATGATTATTTAACTTAAGTCCGTGTTCGATGTAATAAATGCATATTAACCTTCCTGAACGGGCAGAAGTATTAACATCATCAATTTCTTCCGAAACAGCCGACTGTTCAGAAGCATCCTTAATTGCAATCTTTTCTTCATTACAAGACACAACAATTATTAAAGCGAGAATGATGGGCACAATAGCCACTTTAAGCAATCTGGTTTTCATAATTTTTGGTTTTTTGGTTTTGAAATAAATGTTTGATCAGCTTT
>JBNKDZ010000486.1:0-6609 GCA_050288525.1 Cyclobacteriaceae bacterium | reverse complement strand
CCATGACGTACTGCCGGCATCCACTGTAGTTCCTGCCGTCAGATCTTCAAAATCTTCAAGCCAGATGGTTGAAGGCCCTGCCCCAATATTTTCAGATTGTATTGTCGCAATCTCAAACAACCCTGCCGAAGCAATTGAACCAACATCTCCAAAGCCAACAGTATTTGTCTTAGTACCTAATACGCTATCCTGCATTTGCATGATAATGATCTCATCACCAGCTTCAAATGAAGCTCCTGTTTCATTTGTCGCACCAACAAATAGCGTATTTCCTGAAACTTCTATGATTTTCGCATAACCATTTATAACAGTTTGTGCATTGGATTGAATTGCGCAGCCAATAATTAAAGCTACAATTTGAAAAAACCTCTTTCTCATACCATTAAAATTACCTTCCAACTCAACAAAAATATAAACATTTCAATATTTAATTACATTAGTAATAGAATTGTAACCAGTTAATTATTGCTATTATACTAATCTATATTTAAATTATACCACAAGTGATATTAAAACCGTTATCAAAAAACAAAAATGATTCCTTTATAAAACCTCTTTTCTTAAAAGATCAGACCGGTTATTTCTGTGAAACAGATTCTTTATCGCGCAAATCAGCCTCCACAATAACCCCGACAATAACTACCAATAAACAACCTATTATATTGAAATGGAGGTATGCTATGTTGGTAAAATAGTAGCAAAAAAGAACAAAAATCTCCGCAAAAATTGCAGCGATAAAGACAGCAGTACCTCTGACATACTTCACATAAAAAGCAACGAGAAAGATCCCGAGAATGGTTCCGTAAAACAAGGAACCCAACAGGTTAACGGCCTGAATCAGATTTTCCAGCATCGATGCAAATGTCGCAAATGTTATAGCGATCAGTCCCCACATCAGGGTAAACAATTTGGAAGCTATCAGGTATTTTTTATCAGATCCGTTCTTTACAATGTTTCGCTTATAGAAATCAACGGTTGTGGTAGAAGCTAAGGCATTCAGTTCGCTGCTGGTAGAAGACATTGCCGCAGAAAAGATCACGGCAAGTAACAGCCCGACAATCCCTTTTGGCAGATTATCCATTACAAATGATAAGAAGATGTAATCTCTGTCTTCTGTCTCAGCTTCCGGATTTGCTTTTTTTACAAGTCCCAATGCCTGTGTCTGGAGATTCTTCATCTTTTCTTCCGACGCGAGCACTTTATTGGTGATCTGGTCAATTTCAGCATGATTTTTCGTTTCGAACGCTTCAACCATATAATTCAGATCATTCTTTTTTTCTTCAAACAGCATGTGATGCTCCGATTCCAGTTCTTTCATCTCCCCGGAATACTGTGATGCGTATACCTGGTCTTTTGCAGCTCCGTTGAAAATGATCGGCGGGGCATTAAACTGATAAAAAACAAATACCAGCACCCCGATAAAGAGAATAACAAACTGCATGGGAATTTTTAATATCGCGTTAAACAGAAGTCCCAGACGACTCTCCCGGACTGATTTTCCGGACAAATAGCGTTGAACCTGCGACTGATCTGTACCAAAATACGACAGCATCAGAAACAACCCGCCCAGTGTGCCTGACCAGAAGTTATATCTGTCGTTAATGTCAAGGTTAAAACTCACGATATTGAGTTTATTCATTTTACCTGCCAGCTTCATGGTATCGATAAACGAAACATTATCGGGCAGGTAATTAAGGACGAGTATCCCTGCCAGGATCATCCCGCCCATCATAACAGCCATCTGCTGTTTTTGAGTCTGACTGACAGCTTTTGTCCCTCCTGATACGGTATAGATGATCACAAGCAATCCGATTATAAGATTTGTTATGGTCAGATTCCAGCCCAGCAACGAAGACAATACGATGGAAGGGGCATATATGGTTATCCCTGCAGCCAATCCGCGTTGTACCAAAAATAAAAAGGCCCCGAGCATTCGTGTTTTAAGGTCAAACCGGTTCTCAAGATATTCATAAGCTGTATACACCTTTAATTTATGAAAAATCGGAACCACTGTCACGGAAAGAATTACCATGGCAACAGGCAGTCCGAAGTAAATCTGAATAAATCGCATGCCATCCGAATATGCCTGTCCCGGGGTACTGAGAAACGTAATTGCACTGGCCTGGGTAGCCATTATCGACAGACCTATGGTCCAGGACTTCATACTCTTATCTCCCAGCAGATAGCTCTCGATATTTTTACTACCTTTTGTTTTCCATACGCCGTAGGATACAATAAATAAGAGTGTTCCGAATAATACCAGCCAGTCTATATTGCTCATTGAAAATATTTCGTAATCAGATAAAACAGCAAGACCAACAACGCCCACTGACTAATAATAAATGCATAAAGGCGGTTCCATGTTTTAAACAATGGAGGTTTATCACTATTATTTTCAATGTTTGTTCTCATCAGGTCAGATTCTGAAGGTGTTTACGGTCATCGTTTGTTTCAATAACGTATTTCCCTTCCGTATAGTTTATAATGTATAAGCTAAGATTATCATGATTAAATAAATCCATTTCTGTGATGCTCAACCCGGTGATCCAGGCCAGCAAGATCTTTAAGGCTCTTCCATGCATGCAAACAAGCACCAGATCGTCAGGCTGTGATATAATGTAGTTCAGTGCTTCTTCCTGTCGTTTCTGCACTTCATAGGGATTTTCACCTCCGTTAAGGCGTTTGTGCAGTTCACCGTTTTTCCAGGAATTTATTACTTCATAATACCGTTTATTATTGTTTCCTTTAGCAAACAATCCTTCGGAATCTCCCCAACACACCTCGTCAAGTCCGGGTAGCTGTTTGTGTGGAATACCTTTATCAATAAATTTCTGAACTGTTTGAATGGTTCTTCTGAGCGTTGAAGTATATACTTTCTGAAATGGAATATCTTTGTATGCGTTAAAAAATGCTTCTGCCTGGATGTGACCCTTCCTGCTTAATTTGGAATTCACATACCTTCCCTGAACAATCCCTCTGTGGTTATGACCCGTTTGACCGTGCCTGATTAAATATATTTTTTTAGGCATCAATTTTAATTATCTTTGGCCGCAAAGAAATGGTAATTTAACATTTATTGCAAGTCAGAATGTTTGATAAAAACCAAAACATTGATCATCTGCAAAATATTTGCAAAAATACGTTGATCGAACATCTTGGAATAGAATTTACCGGAATCGGCAAAAATTCTGTTACCGCAAAAATGCCGGTTGATAACCGGACATGCCAGCCATATGGCATATTACATGGGGGAGCCAGCCTTGTTCTGGCGGAAACGCTTGGGGGAATAGCCTCAACATTATGTATTGATACGGAAGAATATTGTGGTGTAGGTATTGAGATCAATGCAAATCATGTACGATCGGTCAAAGAAGGATGGGTATACGGCACTGTCGTCCCGGTACATATCGGCACGAAAACACATCTTTGGGAAGTCCGGATCACCAATGAGTCGGGCAAATTGGTCTGTATCAGTAAAGTCACATTCATGATATTAAAAAAATAAACTTCATAGATCAAAATCAGGTTACTATTAAAAAAACATTTTTTAGATGAATCAGGAGAGAACAATTGAGGCGGACAGGCTGGATATTCAGAAAATACCATGGAAAGATTTGTTTCTTTATTCGAGGGAGGCTTCATATTCCTGTGCATTGTACAGGTTACCGCTTGAAACACGCAAGCATTTTATCATCGAATGTAATATCAGTGAATCCATTGATAAAACAGATCTGGAGGAGCTTGGTGAAGGTTTTGTGTTTCATCCATTCAATACGGGCAACCATTCAATACGATTCATTAAAAAAGACATCTACCTGACAAAAGACAAGAAAAAGGAGCTGAAAACAATCCTCATAAACACAAAGGGAGAAAATATCCGGAAACTTTTGGATTCAAAGCCTGAACTGCAACAACCGGGAAACGACCCGGAGCATGCAGATTTTTCCGAAAACGGAGGCAGACCGGAATTTATCGATCTGGTTAACAAGGCAAAATCAGAGATCCATAACGGGAAATTTCAGAAAGTTGTTCCGGCACGGGACCAGTACATCCCACTGCCTGATTCGTTCGATGCCTTTTTGATGTTTGATGCCCTGTGTCATGCTTACCCGAATTCATTTATCTACCTTGTATCCATTCCGAATCTTGGAACCTGGATTGGTGCATCGCCGGAAACATTGATCAGTTTTGATAAAGACAAAATATTTAAAACCGTATCGCTTGCCGGCACACTTGCCATTGAGCCCGGCCAGGATCCTGAAGAGATCAGCTGGAAGCAGAAGGAGATCGAGGAGCAGGCACTGGTAAGCCGGTACATCATAAATTGTTTCAAAAAGATCCGTCTGCGGGAATTTGAGGAAATCGGCCCCAGAACGTTCCGCGCCGGAGATATGGTGCACTTAAGAACCGACTTTATCGTTGACACCAAACAGGTATCGTTCCCTCAGCTTGGCACGGTCATGCTTGAATTGCTACATCCGACAAGTGCTGTTTGTGGCATGCCCAAAGAGCCGGCATTGAATTTTATCATGGAAAATGAATTATCCGACAGAGAGTATTATTCGGGATACCTCGGCCCCGTCAACATTGATCATGAGACAAACCTGTTTGTCAATCTGCGTTGCATGAAAATACAAGGCGGCTCAGTCCGTCTTTTTGCAGGAGCAGGTGTAATACGAAATTCTGTAGCCGAGAAAGAATGGACGGAAACCGAAATCAAGATCGGCACTGTCTATGATGTGCTGAAAGAAGTTTTTCCAGAATAGTGCCGGGTTATCTACCGGCAGTTTTTCTTCAGTGCTGCTTCGGCTTCGGCAATGTTGTAGGTTACTGCTTTTTTCAGATCTTCGCAGGCACCTTTCTTTTTGCCCATAAGAAGCTTTAATGCTCCCCGGTAATAATAGGCTTCGCCATACTCAGGATTTAACCTCAGTGCATAATTGTATTCATTTAAAGCATCAAATGTTTCGCCCTGACGGTGGAGGGACTTTCCTTTGAGCAGGTGTGACAAGGGTTCTTTCTGATTAAATTCAATTACCTTATCACAATAAAACAAAGCATCTTTGTATTTAGATTCCCTGTAATAATGCTGAGCCATGCTCAGCAACGCTTTCTCATTTTTAGGATCTTTTTTCGCTACCTTTTTATATGCTTCCAGAGCCTTGTCATATTGTCTCAATTCTTCATAACAACGCCCCCTGTTGTAGATCGTCTTCAGATTGTTTGGTTTCATCTTCAGATAATCATTGTAGCACGATAATGCTTTTTCATAATTACCTTCACTGAAATACCTGTCACCTTCAAGGGAGTCATCGCTTTGACAGGAGAAAAGGGCAAACAAGAGAATAATACCGGATATTAATGCTTTTCGAAACATCGGGTTATGTTTTTAATACTTTAACTAACGAAAAGAAGAATTATTTTCTATACCGAAACATTATTTTCCCTTAATGCATCGTTAAGAGAGGTCTTCAGGTCTGTGCTTGCCTTCCGTTTTCCGATGATCAGTGCACAGTTTACATTATATTTGCCGGCGGGAAATTCCTTGGTAAACGACCCTGGTATTACAACAGACCTCTCCGGAACATATCCTCTCATTTCGACAGGTTCATCGCCCGTAACATCAATAATTTTACTGCTTGATGTAAGCGTCACATTCGCTCCTAAAACAGCTTCCTTACCGATACGTACACCTTCAACCAGGATACATCTGGATCCTATAAAGGCTCCGTCTTCGATGATCACAGGAGCTGCCTGTACCGGTTCGAGCACGCCACCAACTCCGACTCCGCCACTCAGGTGTACATTTTTACCGATCTGGGCACAGCTTCCCACGGTTGCCCATGTATCTACCAAAGTACCTTCGTCCACAAATGCTCCGATGTTGATATAGCTTGGCATCAGCACAACACCTTTGCTGATGTAAGCACCATATCGTGCCACGGCATGAGGGACTACCCGTATACCTTTTTGTTCGTATCCGGATTTAAGTTTTATTTTATCATGGAACTCAAACGGTCCCACTTCGATCAGTTGCATCTTTTGGATTGGAAAATATAATATCACCGCTTTCTTGATCCACTCATTCACCTTCCATGAATCTCCATCCGGTTCGGCAACCCTGATCGTTCCCATGTCCAGATCTTCGATGATGGTTTTTATAGCAATCTTTGTATCCTTATCATTTAACAATTCTCTGTTATCCCACGCTTTTTCTATAATTTCCCTTAGTTCCATTTAATGTATTATATTTAGTTTTGTGTGTAAATTATTTCGAATGACAAGAAAGGTACTTTCCATTATTTCCATACTCAAGCCAATCGATGATTGCCGTCAATATGAAAAGATCGGCCTTTCTATCAGCAATACAAATAAATATGCTATAAATATCATAGGCTTTTCCGCAAAAATTCCCGACAAAATTAAGAATATCACTTTTTTCCCTGTTTTCGACTTTCCCAGAAACAGTTTTCGACGTTTGGGGGCATCATGGAAAATTCATAAATTATTACTTAAACAAAAACCCGAACTTATAATAGCTAACTCTCCTGAAATACTGCCTGTTATATGCTTAAACAGAATATTATTTGGCACTAAAATATTCTATGA
>JBNKDZ010000485.1:0-6691 GCA_050288525.1 Cyclobacteriaceae bacterium | reverse complement strand
ATAATGAAGCAATTCCGGAAAACGGCAAAAACAATTACCGGGAGTTCATATTTAAAGACGATTGGTAAGACTCATCCTTATAAGGTGATCATGTACTTAATAATTTCGGTGAGCAACCTAGTATTTGCCTATTTATCTATCAGATTTATTCTGTTTCTAATTGCAGCAGACGGGGAATTTTATATCAAATTACCCAGATTTTTTTCTGTAAGTACACTTTTGTTCTTATCAACAGCCATATTCTCTTTAAGGATAATTGATTCATACAGGCAGGAGAATATTCTAAGGATACGAAGATATATCAGTTATATACTTCTTATCGGACTTTTTTATTTTTTATCGCAATCTATTTCCTGGATTGAATTATTAAAGCAAAAAGAACTTACTGAAATACAGAATATGGTAGTACAATATTTTTATTTGTTTTCTACCATACATGTGCTGTTTGTTATGGCGGGAGTAGTCCTTGGAGTGGTGGTATATTTCAGATCCATAACCAATGAAGGGGATGAAATTAAGGAATTAATTTATCATACAAATCCTTTTGAGCGAACACTTCTGGAGATTTTTGTGGAGTACTGGCATTTTACAGGTATTGTATGGATGATCCTGTATTTTATGTTCTTGTTTTTATTCTGACAGTTCAGTTTGAGTATTTCCTGAAAATTTCTTCCAGTTCATCCTTCTGCATGATGTAGGCAGGATTACGGATGGTTTTACGGAGGATTTCACTTATTGCCTGGTAGCTAAGGCCCATTCTCATACCAAGTTTTACACAAAATGATACTTCTTCTTTATAAATGAGTTTGTCAATACCCATAAGAAGTATCAACCGGTGAAATTGTTCTATGATCTGTTTTTGAAACGTGGGTGTTGAAAACTTAATTTTCAATTCGTTGGATTTAAGTTTTTCAACATCCGAAAAAGAAACTCCCAGACGATCAGCAACTTCATTGATGAAATTCATTTCCATATGTGATTCCTGACCATCGATTTGTGAAAGTCTGATGAGATCGTTTATGTGACTAAGTTTTTTATTGTACTCATCCATGATTAAAAATCGTTACTAAACAAAAATACTTATTTTTAAGCTTCAATACTTTATTTGAACTGTTAAAAACCCTTTGTTTATTGTCAATGACATAAAAAATGAAAAAAAAAAGAAAAATAACAGACCAGGCGGCTTTTTGGATAGATCATCTCAAACTGGAAAAGCATCCTGAAGGCGGATATTTCAGGGAAGCGTACCGGTCTGAAGAAATAATTAAAAAAGGATCGCTCCCCCAACGATTTTCAGGAGATCGTTCTTTTTCCAGTTCTATATATTTTTTGTTGAAAGAGGATGAATATTCCGGATTTCACAGGATCCGGTCGGATGAAACCTGGCATTTTTATAAAGGAAATCCTGTGGAGATCTATATTATACAGGATGAGGGAGGCATCGATTGTTTGGTTTTGGGAGATGAAATTGAAAAGGGGCAACAATTTCAGTTAACGGTAAAGTATGGTCAATGGTTTGCTGCAAAGCCAATTAATTCCAAAGGTTTTTCTTTAATCGGTTGTACAGTAGCTCCGGGATTTCATTTTGAGGATTTTGAACTTGCTACCGAAGAAGAACTGATACGGCAATATCCGGATCATTCCGAAATCATTAAGAAGCTGTGTGTGAAATGAAGAAATAAGAAGCAAGGATCAAGGATTTGCATATAGTCTACGTATTTTGATTTTCATCTGACTTCGGAGAAGTCAAATATTTGTAGAAGAAAATGATCGGGAGGTCTTATGGTGGTTTGTTGAAGTTGTTTACTTCAGAAACTTTTTTTCCAAACAGTTATTCTTGTGGTAATAAAGCTTTTCCAAAGTCGGAAACTTTGGAAAAGGGGTTATGGGTTGAAGCTTTTTTCTTTCAAAAACAGTACTTTTTCTTTCATTCTGAGAATAGATCTATTGTTATTCGAAATATCATCCAGCTGGTTTAATCTGATCCATTCAAGCTCATGCGATTCGTCGCTTACAACAAACTTTTCATGGATGTCTGCCACGAACAGGAATCGTATATCATAGTGAAAATGTTCCGGGATTCCTTTATGTTCGGGTATTGTATGAATGTCGATATCAAAAAACTCTGGTTTAAAAAGTTTTAAAGAATTTAATCCCGTTTCTTCAAATCCTTCTTTTTTTGCCACATTTAATATATTCTCATCCCCATCTGCATGACCACCCGGCTGAAGCCATTTATTAAGTTTTTTGTGATGGGTAAGCAACGTATGTGAAAAATCCTGATCGACAATGAAAGAAGAAGCTGTCATATGGCCGGTTATCAGGGAACGCTGATAGGCATCGGGAAAATCCGTCAATAAGGAGATAAACCGTGGAATGAAAACGCTTTCTTCCTGATAGATTGTTGAGTACGATCTTAAAGATTTAATCAGTTCTTTTCGCAACATGCATACTAAGGTACAGAATTATTTGCTATCCATTTTCAAGCGCTTCGGCTCCACCGACGATTTCCAGTATTTCGGTTGTGATAGTTGCTTGTCGTGTACGGTTATATACAAGTCGCAGATCTTTGAGCAGTTCACCTGCATTTTCTGTTGCCTGATCCATAGCGCTCATACGGGCTCCCTGTTCGGAAGCATTCGATTCGAGCAGGGCTTTATAGAGATTAATTTTTAATGTTCGGGGGATCAGCTCTTTTATGATATGGGCAGGAGAAGGTTCGAAAATGTATTCGGTATTTGTACCCGAACGACCTTCATTATCCTCTTCCCCAATAACAGGTAAGAATTGTTCGGTACGAAGAATTTGCGTGGCAACGTTTTTAAACTCATTATATATCAGATGGACTCTGTCATATTTTTCGACGGAGAAGCCTTCAAGTATGAATTCGCCTGCCTGTTTTACATTTTCAAATGTCAGGTCTGAAAAAAGGTCAAAATATTCAGAAAGACACTGATAGCTGTTTTTTTTGAAGTAATCATAGCCTTTTTTTCCGATGGGCATGATCCAGAGATTTTCATTGGCAATTACTCCTGCATATTCTTCCCGGATAAGCTTTTCAGTTTCCTTGATTATATTGCTGTTGAATGCACCACACAAACCTCTGTTTGAGGTGACAACAACAATCAGTACGTTTTTTACCTCACGTTCGGTTGTGAATATGCTTTTAATGTTATCTTCTTCGATAGTTGCTGCAGCATGCTCAATAATATGAACCATTTTTTGAGCATATGGTCGCATATGGAGAATGGCATCCTGTGCTTTTCGGAGCTTGGAGGCAGCAACCATTTTCATGGCTTTTGTGATCTGTTGTGTTGATTTAACAGATTGAATGCGTGTTCGTACTTCTTTTAAGTTTGCCATTTAATTTCTTTATGAAATAAATCCGCTTATAAAGTTCCGGCTACATCATGGGCAACCTTTTTCATTATTTTTTCACCTTCTTCGGTGATCTTACCATCTTTTAGATCCTGCAGGATGTTATCATAATGAAGGACCATTTCTTTCAGATAGGCTTCTTCAAATGCTTTCATCTTATCCAACGGAACATTATCAGTGAATCCTTTGGTGGAGGCATAAATTATGGCAACCTGTTGTTCTACTTTGACAGGTGAGAACTGAGGCTGTTTTAATATTTCCTGGTTTCGCTTTCCTCTTTCGATGGTTCTTTTTGTTGCTGCATCAAGATCGGATCCGAATTTCGAGAAGGCTTCAAGTTCACGGAACTGGGCCTGATCGAGCTTTAAGGTACCGGCAATCTTTTTCATCGATTTGATCTGTGCCGAACCTCCTACCCTTGATACCGAGATACCAACATTTATAGCCGGACGGATACCAGAGTTGAACAGGTTGGTTTCCAGAAATATCTGTCCGTCCGTAATAGAGATCACGTTCGTCGGGATATACGCAGAAACGTCACCAGCCTGTGTTTCGATAATCGGAAGTGCTGTCAATGATCCACCACCTTTCACTTTTCCTTCCAGTGACGGAGGCAGGTCGTTCATCATTTGAGCAATTTTGTCGTTGCTATTGACTTTAGCGGCTCTTTCCAACAATCGTGAGTGAAGGTAAAACACATCACCCGGATAGGCTTCACGTCCCGGAGGTCTTCGAAGTAACAGAGACACCTGTCTGTATGCAACAGCCTGTTTGGACAGGTCATCGTATATTACGAGGGCAGGTCGACCGGTGTCGCGGAAGTATTCACCGATGGCTGCACCGGTAAAGGGCGCAAAAAACTGCATTGGTGCCGGCACGGATGCTGCGGCTGATACTACGATGGTATAATCCATAGCACCACCTTTTTCCAGTGAAGCAACTACTTGTTTCACCGTTGAAGCTTTTTGTCCGATGGCAACATAAATGCAGTATACTGGTTGACCGCTTTCGTAAAATTCTTTTTGATTGATTATGGTGTCAATAGCGATGGCACTTTTGCCTGTCTGACGGTCACCGATAATGAGCTCTCTTTGTCCGCGTCCGATAGGGATCATGGAGTCGACAGCTTTGAGGCCTGTCTGCAGAGGTTCACTTACCGGTTCCCGGTAGATAACACCCGGTGCTTTTCGTTCGAGGGCCATTTCATAGGTTTTTCCTTCAATGGGGCCTTTGCCGTCGATCGGTATACCCAGGGTATCTACTACCCGACCTACCATACCTTCACCTACTTTGACAGAGGCAATGCGTTTTGTTCTTTTTACATTGTCGCCTTCTTTGATATGTTCCGATTCACCGAAGAGTACTGCTCCAACGTTATCTTCTTCCAGGTTGAGTACCAAAGCGGTGGTACCATCGTCAAATTCCAGCAATTCACCTGCCTGGGCGTTGGACAATCCATAAATACGTGCTACACCATCTCCAACCTGCAATACGGTACCTACTTCTTCAAGTTCTTTTTCCGTATTGAAATTGGTGAGTTCTTCACGCAATATCGCAGAAACTTCATCTGGTCTAATATCAGCCATAATATCTTAGTTCGTATTGTTAATTATCAATATATCAACGACGTATCAGTTTACGTCTAAGTTCATTCAATTTATTTACTATAGAATCATTAATCTGCTGGTCACCACTTTTCAGGATAAATCCGCCAATGATGCTTTCATCAACCTTTTCAACCAGGATAATCTGTTTTCCGGTGATTTCCTCCAGTTTTCGGACGAATTCTTTTTTCAGGTCTTCGGAAAGCGGGACAGCAGTAGTAATTGTTGCCCTGAGAATGCCTTTGTATTCGTCATACAGTTCGATATAGGACTTGCTGGCGTGAGGCAGAATGCTTGCTCTGTTTTTCCGGCAGATGAGTCCGAAGAATTGCATAACGAGTTTTTCAATTTTTCCTTTGAAGATCCTTTGTAACACACGGAGTTTATAATCATACCGGATAATCGGGTTTTTCAGGAGCAGGATCAGGTTTCTGTTTTCCGAACAAACTTTATCTACAACGAGCATATCGCTGTACACCTGTTCGATAAGGTTCAATTCTTCCGCAAGCTGGAATACGGAAAGGGCATATCTGGTTGCTACTCTGTAATCCGACATCGCATCAATTCAGTTTCAGGTCTTTCATGTATTTTGTAATGAGCTCCTTTTGTTTAGGATCACTCTGTAGGTTTTGGCGGAGCAGGAGTTCACTGATCTGCAGTGAAAGTTCAGCCACCTGGTTGCGGATATCCTTTAAGGCTTCATCTTTTTCATTTTCGATGCTTGATTTGGCATCATCGATCATTTTTTCACCTATTTTAATGGCATCCGTTTTAGCCTTCTCTTTCATTTCATCCGCTATTCTTGAAGCGTCTTTCAGGATTTTATCACGTTCATTTTTTGCCTCAGCCAGCAGTTTTTCGTTGTCTGCTTTCAGGTTTTCCATTTCCTGTCGTGCAGTGTCAGCCATTTTGAGGGCTTCGTCAATGGATTTTTCCCGGGCTTTAAGAGCTGTGAGGATCGGCTTCCAGGCAAATTTTCCAAGAACGAATAACACTACCAGGAAAATAATGGTTTGCCAGAATATTAAACCGAATTCAGGTGTTAATAAATTCATATACGTTCATTTTTTGGTTAAAAGATCCGGTAAAAGACCTAATGTCAGTTTACCGGATCAGGTTTAAAAGTTATAGTACAATCAAAAGACATACAATAACTCCAAAAAGCGAAACCCCTTCAATAAGGGCTGCTGCAATGATCATGGCGGTTTGAATTTTACCTCCGGCTTCGGGTTGACGGGCAATGGATTCCATTGCAGCGCCACCGATTTTACCGATACCAATGCCTGCGCCTAATGCAACTACTCCGGCACCAATACCTGCGCCTAAAAGCGCCAAACCTTCTACTGCTAACAATAATATACTTGATAACATACTTATAATTGTTAAAATTTATTAATTAAACTGAAGCTTCCTTCAGAGTTTCTTTATGTTCTGTTTCATTTGTATGTTCATGTTCTTCAACTGCCAATCCAAAATAAATGGCGGATAACAATGTAAAGACAAATGCCTGAATGAATGCGACTAATAATTCGATCATGTTCATGAAAAGTCCGAATAATACTGTAACAGGCCCGACATATATACTTTCAAAGATAAATATCAGACCAATGAAACTAAGAATGATTATGTGACCTGCAGTGATATTGGCAAATAAACGAACCATTAATGAAAACGGTTTTGTTAACATTCCGATAAACTCTACCAATGGC
>JBNKDZ010000484.1:0-8752 GCA_050288525.1 Cyclobacteriaceae bacterium | reverse complement strand
AACACAACAGGTTATGGTAACACCTTTAAAGGATATTCAAGTGGCCGGATGAATACAACAGGGAGTCAGAATACATTTAATGGTTATGAAAGTGGATATAACAACAATGGAAATTATAATGTATTTAGTGGTGCCGAAGCTGGTTATAACAATCTTGGAAACCACAACGTTTTTTTCGGTGAATGGAGTGGTATAAATAATACTTACGGTTCATCAAATACGTTTATTGGATCCATTTCAGGTCAATACACGACTGGTAGTTATAATACATTTTTTGGATATATGGCCGGTGGTACCAATTCTACAGGATCATACAATACCTGTTTGGGAGTTCATAGTTCATGTGGCGGAGACAATAATGTTTCTATTGGAGTTTTCTCTGGTTCAAATAATATTTATAGAAATTCAACTGCTATTGGATATTGGAGTGGAACTACAGCCTCTAACCAGGTACGTATAGGAAACACAGAGACAAACAGTATTGGCGGTCAGGTATCCTGGTCAACCCTTTCAGATGGTAGGTTCAAGAAAAATGTGAATGAAAATGTTGCCGGGCTTGATTTTATTATGGAACTACAACCTGTCAGCTATGAAATTGATGAAAAGGCTCTGAGAAAATTCCGGGAATTGGATACGGTAGATACCAATGCCCGCATCACTCCAATCGTCACTTCAGGTTTTGTCGCACAGGATGTCGAAAAATTGGTGAAAACGAATAATTACGAATTCTATGGTGTAGAAGCCCCACAGAATGAAAAGGATAACTATGTTCTAAAATATTCCGAATTTGTCGTTCCCCTGGTAAAGGCAGTTCAGGAGATGAATGCTATTATTGAAAGCCAGGAAAAAAAGATTTCTGAATTCCGTTCTGTTTTATCAGATGGTTCAAATGATGTGTCAGGAATCAGCGGGGTTCAGTTATACCAAAACAATCTGACTCCGGCAACTTCTTCCACTGCTATCGAAATGTACCTTCCACAGGACATCGATCAGGCAGAGGTTCGGATCATCAATATGGATGGGAAGATCCTTAAAACTGTATCCATTAACGAACGGGGAAACACCTCTATTACCATAGAAGAAGGCACCCTGAAAAGCGGCGTTTACATCTATACTTTGGTTGTTGATGGTACCATAGCACAATCAAAAAGATTGATACTTACTGAATAAGGAAAGGGCATAGCGCATGGAGCAAAGAGACCCCCTATGCGCTTTGCGCTTTCATGAAAAGATTCGAAATACAATAAATGATATGATATAAGCTGTTCCGGTCATGTACATCAATTGAATGGCCGGCCATTTCAGGCTTCTGGTTTCTTTATACACCACAGCCAGGGTACTCATGCACTGCATCGCAAACGCATAAAACACCAGCAGGGAAAACGCCACTGCATTGGTATACATTGGCTTTCCGGTTGCAGGATTTATTTCTGCTTTCATACGGCTTTTAATCGTCGATTCATCATCCGATCCGATGCTGTAAATGGTTGCCATCGTACCAACAAATACTTCCCGAGCAGCAAATGATGTGATAAGGGCAATACCTATTTTCCAGTCATATCCGATTGGTTTGATAACAGGTTCGATGGTTTTTCCGAAAATCCCGGCAAAGGAATTCTCCAACTTGAATGCTTCAACTTTGTTAGAAAACTCATCGTCTGTTAGCTGTTTGTGTTGATTTTGCTCCTGAACATATTTTTCGGCATTTTTGATTTTGTCACCTGGTCCGTAGGAGGCCATAACCCAAAGAATAATGGATATGGCCAGAATGATCTTGCCTGCCTCAAACGTAAAGGTCTTCGACTTTTCGTAGATGGTGATTCCGATATTTTTCCATCTCGGAAATTTATAAAGTGGCAATTCCATTATGAAATAGCCTTTATCTTTGATCTTTATCACCATATTCATAATGGCAGCAGAGGAAATTGCCATTAAAAATCCAAGTACATACAGCGCCATTAATGCCAGTCCCTGCAGATTCAAAAATCCCAACACATAATAATCCGGAACAACCAGAGCGATCAGGATGGTATATACTGGAAGACGGGCAGAACAGCTCATCAGCGGTGTCACCATGATCGTAACCAGCCGTTCTTTCCAGTTATCGATAGTTCTGGTAGCCATGATGGCCGGAATGGCACAGGCTACACCTGATATAAGCGGCACCACACTTTTTCCGTTCAGGCCGAAACGGCGCATGACCTTATCCATCAGAAAAACCACCCTTGACATATATCCGGTTTCTTCCAATATGGCAATGAAGGCAAACAAAATAGCTATTTGCGGAAGAAAAATAAAAACACCTCCGATACCCGGAATGATCCCCTCAGTGAGCAGATCCACCAATACACCTTGTGGAAGCTGATGTTTCAGGAATACGCTGAATTCGGAAAAGGAATAATCAATAAAATCCATGGGTGCGGATGCCCAGGAAAAAATGGCCTGAAAAATCAGGAACAGGATGCCAAAGAACACCAGGTATCCAAAAATGCGATGTGTAAAGATCTTATCCAGTCGATGGGTGAAATTCCTGCTTTCATGAAGGTTATACACCACCGCCTCGTCAATAACCTTCGCAATTTTACCATATCTGCGTATGATCTCCCTTGATTGGGCAAGTTCCGGATTGAATTTTCGCTCCCGTATCAGCTGCTTTACAAATAAAATATCCTCCTCACTTAAATTTGGAAATATGGCATACTGGATCAGCAAAAGCCGTGCAAAGTAATCCCTTTCGATATTAAACCGGGACTTAATCTTGTCAAGTAACTCCTTTTCCTCCTCCTCAACGGAAAAAACAGGTTTTGGCATAACTACTTCCTTTTCAACCATCGCCTGCTTTAACAAGTCCACTCCCTGACCTGTACGCGCATTGATGCACACAACCGGAATATTGTATTTTCGTGCAATCGTTGTAGGGCTCACCCGTTGTCCTAGATTGGTAGCAACATCCAGCATATTTAATACCAGGATCACCGGAATACCAAGATCCGCCACCTGGGTAAACAACAACAAATTTCGTTTAATATTGGAAGCATCAATAATTACAATAAGCTGATCGGGATAGGATTCTGAACCCGGATTTGTAAGAACATCAAATACCACACGCTCATCCATTGATTTTGGATAGAGGCTATAGATGCCCGGAAGATCTGTAATTTCCGCCTTTTGGTTGTTTTCCAACCTGCACATCCCTGTCTTTTTCTCCACAGTTACCCCTGGAAAATTCCCGATTTTCTGTTTTAACCCGGTAAGATGATTAAACAGTGAGGACTTTCCCGAATTCGGATTTCCCAGTAAGGCAATCTTTTTCACTCTGCTTTTGGTCATAATATTTTTCTATTCGATAAGTATGGATGCAGCCTCCGAAATCCGAAGTGACAGGTTATATCCGGCTACATCAATAGACATCGGATCACCCAAAGGGGCAAAATAGTTTACCTTTATGGTTGTCCCGGGCAAACAGCCCATCTCCATGAGTTTTATTGATATGACATTGTCCGTAAATCCTTTTATCACCCCCGTTTCCCCAGGTTTCAGCTCTGAAACACTTTTCGACATATTTCCTTATTTAGAATCATTATAAATAAAGCGCAAGTTACGCTTATTGATTTTAATATTCAATGACATACAGACATATAATCGTTAAAAAGCTGTAAAATATATGACGCACATTTTACTGTACCGGAATCTCCTCCGGTTTGATATTGCTTATTTAGTTTTTTTAAAAGAGACCTGAAATATAAACGATCAACTGTTGTCTTCCGGAGTGTTAAGTTTATCCTGAATAAAAACTTTCAGGACATCAAGAGCCCCGAAAAAATCCTTATTATTTGGGATTACCAGATCAACTTCATCTTTTAGAGGGAGAATGTATTTATTATAAAATGGGCTCACATGATGTTCGTAGCGATATAACACATCTTCCAGATCATAACCACGTTCTTTGGCATCACGTACAATACGTCGTTTCACTTTAATGGATTCTTTGGCATCAATCAGAATGGTAAGGTTCAGGAGTGCCCGGATAGACTTAAAACAAAATATGGATATCCCTTCAACTATTATTACCGGAGCAGGCCGGATCTCAAGCATTTTTGAGTTTACATCCGGATTATTAAAAGAATATTCCTTCTGATAAATGGTTTCTCCTGAAATGAGATTGTTGAGATCTTTAAATAATTTCTGATCATCAATCGATTCGGGCAAATCAAAGTTTTCTATACCATTAATATCTTTCTGTTGAAGGGACTTATCCTTATAATAATTATCCTGTGTTATAAGGCAAACTTCTTCCTTACTGAATTGAGATTTCAAAATATCCACAAAATACGTTTTCCCAGAACCACTGCCTCCTGTAATTCCTATGATATAGGGTTTTTTCACAAACATGTACTTTTAAGATATTCTATCAGTTGCTTAAAAGCTCTTGATCTATGGCTGATTTTATTTTTCTCTTCCATAGACAGCTCTGCAAATGTTTTTGTATATCCCTCAGGAACAAAAACAGGGTCATAGCCGAAGCCGTTGCTTCCTCTCGGAGCTTCGATAATACTTCCTGCTACTTCGCCTGTAAATTGTTTTTCCTCACCATTCTGAACAAGCGTTATTACGGTAATAAACCGTGCTGTCCGATCAGATTTGCCTTCAAGATTTTTAAGAAGAAGAGCCATATTTGCTTTACTGTCTTTTTCAGGACCTGCATAACGGGCAGAATTCACTCCCGGATCATTGTTTAATGAAGTGACCAATAATCCGGTATCGTCAGCAAAGCAATTTACTTTATACGTATCATACACAAACCAGGCCTTTTGAGCAGAATTCCCTTCCAGCGTATCCTGATCTTCCGGCAGTTCTTCTGTATGATTCAGTTGTTCAAGGCCGACAACCTTAAACGCATTTCCCAGTTGATACGTTATTTCCTCCAGTTTGTTCCTGTTATTCGTTGCAAAACAAATAGTCATATCCAAGTAATCATTTTAGCAGGATTATTCCTGAGAAATTACCTTAATAGTGAATTTTAAAGGCGAATCTTTAGGTATTTTAGTTCTTTCTACGTCCTTATATGCAAAAGAGGAAGGCACAAATACTGTTGCACTGTCCCCGACACTAAGATGCTTCATTCCTATCTCCAGACCGGGAATAAGATCTCCGAATTTGAATGATAAAGGAGCTTTGCCAAAATTCGAGTCAAATTCGGTCCCATCCAGTAACGTACCTTTATAGTATATTTTAATTGTTTTGGATTTATCAATCAAAACAGGATACGACTGTTCATGTATGACAAACGGAACACCATATTCATCATCATAACTTGCAGTAAGATTGTTTTCATCAAGGTATGTCTCAATCTTAGTATAATCTTCTTCCAGTTTCCGGATACCATGATACTTTACTTTATAAACAAGAATACTGTTTGCAGGTACATCGGTAAAAGACTGATCCTGAAAAGCAAGCGGAGACGGCACATAAAACGTTGCTGAATCACCAGTGTGGATCAGGAACATACCAACGTCAAAGCCTATGGTAATTCCATTGATATACTCTCCGGAATTTCCCAGGGCATGGACAACCGGAGATGTTTCCGAATCCTCAGAAGAATACAGGGGAGATCCGACAGTAGTACCCTCTTCAAGAACAGAAACTTCATAATCAAATATCATATCTGAATTTTTGGCCGTTTTATAGGCATTTCCTTCCGTTTCATGAATTATATAGGACACCCCTGTCTGTTCATCATACGTTGCTGAAATGCTGTTTGCGCTTAGATATGAACTGATTATTTCCAGATCCTTCTCCATATTCCCGTTAAAATCGTATGATTTATCCTTAATACATCCCTGCAAACTCATGATCAGAAGAGCAGCAGATAAAATCCAAATTTTGACCTTATGTTGTTTCATTTTTGTGATTTTTATTTATTCCAGAACTTCTATTTCAAATTTTAAAATACTATTCGGCTTAATTGTTCCCATATCTCTTGATCCATAGCCAAGTGAAGAAGGGATGATTAACATACCTTTTCCTCCTCTTTTAAAATATGTTAACCCTTCAATCCATCCACCTATCATTCCCATAGGCATAAGCTGGAATACCAACGGTTCACCTTTATCAAGTGAAGAATCAAATTTCTCTCCATTTAACAAGGTTCCTGTATAATGTATTTTAAGGCTATCTCCCACTTTAATAAAGTCGCCTTTTCCTTCCTTTTCGATCACGTAATGGAGCCCTGATTCGGTTGATTTCGCCTCAATATTATTTTCAGCGAGGTATTCTTCAATAATAACAATCTCTTCATCATGCCTTTTCTCATCAGCTGCCATCAATTCCTTTCTCATATTCTCGACCCACTGATTGTATTCTTCGGTTGTAAATATTTTAACTGCTTTCGCATATACAAACATATTTCCTTCCGGATCAAGCGATTCGGGAACCGGTCTCTTTATAGACTCTTCAAATACATTTTTGGTTGGAATCTTAAAGATCATTGAGTCTCCAAGGCCAACTTTTTTAAACGCTGCCAATAAAGGTCCTGCTTTTTCTGAAGTGATATCTTCATAAGGTAAAATGACAGGTCTGTCTGGTGTTGATTCAAATAATAAAGAGTCCTTTTCGTCGGTATAACGTAAATTTAACTGAACATACTCGGTTTCTTTCACGAGTGTCCCTTCACCATTTGTTACATATTTATATTTGTAACCTTCGTCAGAACTCTTATAACCGTCACAGCTAAAGAACAGAAGCACGATAGCCAGCATAAAAATTGATTGTAGTAATTTCATTTTGAGTATTTTTTACGGATTATTGAATGTTTTATGAAAATAATATATAAATCAGGTTGGTAAAAGGTCGGAAACAATGGTTATTGTTCTTCACCTTTTTTTAATTCGTTCTCATATAGCCGGACAATTTCTTCAAATTGTTTAACCGTATCCTCCAGTGAAAGATTTGACATTCCTCCGGCTGCATTTGGATGACCACCTCCATTGAAATGCTCACGGGCAAAAGCATTAACAGCAAAATTACCCTTTGACCTCAACGATAACCGTATACAATCAGGTCTTTCAATGATCACCGCAGCAAATATTATCCCTTTTAAAGACAAAGCGTAATTAACGAGCCCTTCAGTGTCTCCTGTTTTTGATTTAAAACGTTTCAGATCATGAACGCTTATCCAAAAATAGGCTGTATTTAATTTATTGATGACTTTTAATTTCCTGCTAAGAGCATAACCTGTGAATTTAAGACGCTCCAGTGAGTTGTTATCGTATATGAATCGGCCAACTTTTGAAACATCCGCACCCAGCTCCATAAGATCCGCTGTAACAATATGTACATTCTTTGAGGTGTTGGGGTGTTTGAATTGCCCGGTATCTGTCATTATTCCCGCGTACAGACATTCTGCGATATCCTTATCAATAAAAGAACGATCATCAAGGTCAATAATGAGCTGATAAACCAGTTCGGCTGTTGCTGAAGCCTTTATATCATATATCTCATAATCTGCAAAATCTTCCGGATCAAGATGATGGTCAATCAACACCTTGATACTGTCAGACTCTTTTACATGTTCGCCAAGTGAATTTATTCGGGATAGATTATTGAAATCCAGACAAAAGACTATATCTGCTTTTTCGATGATTCGGGTAGCAACTTCCTCATTATTATCTTCATAGTTGATAACCTCCTCATGTCCTTTCATCCAGAATAGAAACTCCGGATAATCCGACGGAGAGATCACATGCACTTCGTGACCCTTCTTTTTTAAATAACCCGCCAATCCAAGTGATGAGCCAAGAGCATCGGCATCAGGCTTGTAATGCGTTGTTATGACGATCCGTTTCGGAGTATTTATAAACTCCTTGAATTGATTTAATTTCTGCATAATTTAGGCCCCAATAAGGGCTTAAATAAAAACGAGCTGCAAACATGCAAATAAATTAACTAAAATCAAAAACGCCTTCTTTTGTATTTCATCATACCTTAAAAAGAATAATACGAAAAACAGTTCATTTCCATTTGATTGTTTATTTTTGCAACGATTAATATATAAAAATAATAAATCATGGCGAACAACAGAACTTTTACGATGATTAAACCGGATGCTGTCACAGATGGTTACAGTGGAGCAATCATAAAAATGATTGAAGAAGCCGGATTCCGGATCGTAGCAATGAAAATGGTAAAGCTCAGCAAAGAGCGTGCAGGACAATTTTATGCAGTTCATAAAGAAAGACCATTTTATGAAAGCCTGTGCAATTATATGTCATCAGGTCATATTATTGCAATGGTACTTGAAAAAAGCAATGCTGTTGAAGACTTCAGAGGTCTGATAGGAGCAACCAATCCGGCAGATGCTGCTGAAGGCACAATTCGTAAATTATATGCCAGATCCCTGGAATCAAATGCCATCCATGGTTCGGACTCGGATGAAAATGCCGAAATTGAAAGTAACTTCTTCTTCTCACAACTTGAGAAATTTTAATACCTGATTCCGGATAGTTCATTTCGGAATTACAACCTTTTTTTCCTGACATGATTATGTTGATTACCGTCTTCAGGTATTCAGGAAGGAAAGGTATGCTTATTAATGCCGGAAAAGGATCGAAATATCTGCAACCTCATATTAACCAACTCAAAGAATTTATGGTTAATTTTGTATGATGGAACAAGCTATTCAAAAAAAGGATATTCGTAAACTGTCGCTTCAGCAACTGTCTGAGTTCTTTGTTGAACATGGAGAAAAAGCCTT
>JBNKDZ010000483.1:0-8313 GCA_050288525.1 Cyclobacteriaceae bacterium | reverse complement strand
AAAAAAGAAACCCACAGAATCAAGGATGTTTGATCAAACCCCGAATAAACAGGATTTGGGCTGCCAAATCGTCGCAACAATCCACTGTTAACTCCGAAAGATCGAAGACCTGTCCCGAAAGACAGGATTGAGGCCCGGTTTTGACGTAGAGCTCACCCGGTAATTTGTAAATGTTAGGTTTGAGAAACATTTACCTTGACTCCCATGGGTATATTTTTATGTATCAACATTTCACTATTGGGTGCGGACACGTTTCGTCTGCATCAACACATTACAAATATAACACAATCCGTTTTAGGATGTGAATTTTAAAATCATAAAAAAAACCCTGTGTACGAAAACAGGGCTTTTTTATATATTTTCAGCGATTCTGAATTACATCATTCCGCCCATTCCGCCGCCCATAGGAGGCATGGCTGGAGCTTTGTCATCTTCAGGTTTGTCTGCTACAACACATTCAGTAGTCAGCAACAATGAAGCGATTGAAGCAGCGTTTTCAAGAGCAAGTCTTGTTACTTTGGTTGGGTCAATGATCCCTGCAGCGAACATATTTTCGTATTTGTCTTCACGTGCATTATAACCAAAATCGTCTTTTCCTTCTTTTACTTTCTGAACGATTACAGAACCTTCACCACCTGCGTTTTCAACGATTGTACGCAAAGGAGCTTCCAAAGCAAGTTTAACAATGTTTACGCCAGTTTGTTGATCTACATTGTCAAGTTTCAATGAGTCGAGAGAACTGATAGCTCGGATTAAAGCAATACCACCACCTGCTACGATACCTTCCTGAACGGCAGCTCTTGTAGCATGTAAAGCATCATCAACACGGTCTTTTTTCTCTTTCATCTCAACTTCAGTAGCAGCACCGATATAAAGGATTGCTACACCACCTGAAAGTTTTGCAAGTCTTTCCTGAAGCTTTTCTTTGTCATAATCTGAAGTAGTAGTTTCTACCTGAGCTTTGATTTGAGCAACTCGGGCTTCAATATCTTCTTTTTTGCCATTTCCGTTAACGATAATGGTATTGTCTTTGTCGATATTTACTTTTTCTGCTGTACCGAGGAATTCAAGTGTAGCATTTTCAAGTTTGTACCCTCTTTCTTCCGAGATTACGGTACCACCAGTTAAGATAGCGATATCTTCGAGCATTGCTTTTCTGCGATCGCCAAAACCAGGAGCTTTTACTGCAGCAACTTTAAGTGATCCTCTGATCTTGTTTACTACAAGGGTAGCAAGCGCTTCGCCTTCTACATCTTCAGAGATGATTAATAGCGGATTGCCGGTTTGGGCAGCGCTTTCAAGAATAGGAAGGAGTTCCTTCATAGCCGAGATCTTTTTATCATAGATCAGGATATATGGATTATCCAACTCGGCTTCCATTTTTTCAGTGTTGGTCACAAAGTACGGAGAGAGATAGCCTCTGTCAAATTCCATACCTTCAACAGTTTTAACTTCTGTATCGGTTCCTTTTGCTTCTTCTACTGTGATAACACCGTCTTTTCCAACTTTATCCATAGCATCAGCGATCATCTTTCCGATTTCCTGATCGTTGTTTGCGGAGATTGAACCAACCTGGGCTATTTCATTGGAGTCTTTGATTGGTTTTGATTGAGATTTGAGGTTTTCAACAATGGTAGTAACTGCTTTGTCGATTCCCCTTTTAAGATCCATAGGATTTGCTCCTGCTGCAACGTTTTTAATTCCGTGGTTAAAGATCGCCTGTGTAAGCACAGTAGCAGTTGTTGTTCCGTCACCAGCATCATCAGCTGTTTTTGAAGCAACTTCTTTAACAAGCTGAGCGCCCATATTTTCTACAGGATCGGATAATTCAACTTCCTTTGCTACGGTTACACCATCTTTAGTTACAGAAGGAGCACCAAATTTTTTATCTAATATTACATTCCTGCCTTTAGGGCCAAGGGTTACTTTCACTGCGTCAGCAATAGTTTCAACACCTTTTTTTAATTTATCCCTTGCATCTGAATTGAAGAAAATTTCTTTCGCCATTTTTTAAATATTTAATTTTGATTAACGATAATTTCATTAAATAATAGCAAAAATGTCAGATTCTCTCATGATGAGATAGTCTTTGCCATCAATCGTAATTTCTGTTCCTGAATATTTACCATAAAGAATCGTATCACCTACTTTTACAGTCATGGGTTCATCTTTTTTACCGGCACCTACAGCAACGATTTCACCTTTTTGTGGCTTTTCTTTTGCTGAGTCCGGAATAATGATACCAGATGCTGTTTTTTCTTCTGCGGCTGCAGGTTCAACAAGAACTCTGTCAGCAAGAGGTTTGATATTTACTTTTGACATTTTATATATGATTATTTAAGTTAGTTTAAAATCCTTCCAACATTGAGCATTTCTTGTGCCAAACTGCAAATGGCAGTATTTAAGCCGATTTTACTGACATAATTTCATAACAATGTCTTGTTTTGTGACACATGTAGAACAATTTTGTCATTTTTTCGTTGATTTAAATTATGAAATTTATTACATTATTGTTGTTTTACTGAAAATGTGGTAAAAAATGAAGCAATTAAAGGAGAATTGGTTAACGGATGGCCTTATTGATTTCGAATATAAAAAATACATACTTTTGGCATATCTGAAATATGTAAAGGATAATTTTAATGACCGTAAATTATTCCCTTTTTTATCTGATCTTGTATTCCATTACCGAAACCTGCAAACCATAAAACAGAAAAAGCAGCTGATCATGGAGAAATTTCCGAAAGTGATCTCAAAAGCCGATTTCAAAAACCTTAAACTGACATATGAAAAAATTATCGAAGATTCATCATTGATGGAGGAGATCGAATCTATTGTCAGTTATGCGCTGATCAATTTTAAGAACGAACTTGATCATGGTAGAGAGATATATGAATTTATAGAAGAAAATACCACGATTGAACCTATAGGGTTAACTTCTTTGTATATAAACGAGGGATATATTTTTATATCAAAAGCTAAAGGATCAGACCTGTTGATATATCAGTACATGATCACTGTTTTTGAGAATTCTGAGGAAACATTCCGGGGTGTTAATACAACCTTTGTAGATTCCAGGATACGGAGTATTTCAAATACCTGTGAATCCATAAAACTTGAATTGGTCCGTAAAAACAAAGAATTACCAAATCCGGCCACCTATTTGATCAACACGAAAATTGATGTACCTGTTCAGGAGACATTGCTGCCCATAGCAAAGCGCATTCTTATAAGGTATGTTTCAGGAAATAATGTATAGAAGATTGGTGTCTTTCTAGAGTGTGTCCTCAGGAAGGGCTTCCTCATCATACTGAGGAACTTCTTCACCTTCATCAAGATCCAGTTGATTTTCCATTGAAGGAGTTGTTGCTGATTTCTGAGCTCTTTCAATGACTGAATTGGTAGGCGCACCACTGTTTTGGTTTGACTTGAGAAAAGCACTGGCGGTAATGCTTAATGCCATAATCGCAATGGCCAGACCCCATGTTAAACGTTCAAGGAAATCGCCTGTTCTTTTAACACCCATAACCTGGCTGGTGCTTCCCCCGAATTGGCTTGAGAGTCCTCCGCCTTTTGAATTTTGAGCCAATACAACGAGTACCAGAAGTACAGCAGAAATAATAATAAGTGTTAATATGAAAGCAAACATGATATTTAGTTCTTTATTTTCTCAATTTGAGCTGCAAAGTAAGCTTTTTTTTGTGGAAATTTCCAAATTAATTTTTTATAAATATCTACAGCCCTTTCTTTTTTACCTTGTTTAAGGAAAATCACAGCCAGGTTTTCAGACACAAGATCATCATTAAACTGCGTGCTCATGATTGAAAGGTCTTTTATTTCATCCTCAGGGCTTTTTGAATTTGCTGACCGAAGGTTTTCACTCCCCGGATCTTCCTTGATGAAATCATCAATAATATCTCTTTGAGTACGAGTTTTTTGATCAATAGTATCAGATTTATCTTCTTCCTTCTTTTGGATCTGATCTAACAGGAATGTGTTTACTTCACTGTCAATGACTTCATCTTTATCAAGGATCTCTTTTAGTTGTTCTTCTTTTTTGGTGGTTTTGGGCTTTTTTTCTTTTTTTTCAGTCTTTTTATCTGTTGTTTTTTCTTTTTTCGGCGCATTCTCCTCTTCGATCTGCTTATCGATAAAGTCATATTGCTTGCGTAACTCTCTCAGTTTTTCCAGATTTTTTAATACCTCTTCAAATAATTGTTCAGATGTGACCGGTTGATCAGACGGCTCTTCAGGCACTTCCTCCTGCACAGAAGGGATTTCAGGGATTTCTCCCTGCTCATGTATTTTTGTATGGATATCTACCCCTTCAAGATCGTTTTGGAAGATCCTGGGATTTTCAATTCCACCCCGGAGGAAGGGTTCTGTAATTACGCTCTTTAGTATTGTTCTGTCTGTCGAATAAATAGCTGCACGATGAAGCTTGTTTTCGCTATTGTCTGTGTTCAGATGTTTGGATATTTTTGAAATAAGAATATGAATAAACTGACAATAGGGGTATTTCTCAGCCATTTTTTCAAGATCGTAAAGATCCTGATGTGTTGACTGAAGTGGATTTTTTAAAAGTTGATCTATGCGCTCTTTATTCACAATATATTCTGTTTACCAATTCGCTACTGTTGCGTTATAAATATCCATAATTATCTGATCGAATATCTCTTCAACCAGTTCAGGCTCAATACTGTTAAAATCCTGTTTGTCAGGATCGTAATCGACATAAAAGGAAAAGCTTTTATTATCAAAGTCAAATTCGTCATTTTTGGTGTTCATATAGGTGACGTTAACGGTAATTGTGAGCCGCTGAAGGGCGGCAACATCGGCATTTTCATAGTTCTGGTTCCCGGAAGCTTTGGGTGCCATAGGGGTGAGCCGATAACCTGTAATGCTTCCTTCAAGTTGCAGATCCCCTTCATTATTCGTTAATGAAAGGCTGGTATTTTGCTGATAGTAGTCCTTGATCTTCTCCGTAAACAACTGACTCAGGTTTGGAGGTCCGTTACCCGCTTCGTCATAAAAAGTCTGGATGGATATGGTCTTTTCATCTGCCAGACTTGAACCGGTAAATGAATACACTCCGCAGCCAAGAAGTATAAAAGATAATAAAAGTATAAGCCAGTTTTTACTAATCATCGATTTCGTATTGTTTGATTTTTCTGTATAACGTTCTTTCCGAGATGCCAAGGTCTTTGGCAGCATATTTTCTTTTATTGTTATTCTTTCTGAGAGCTTTTATAATAAGTTCTTTTTCTTTCGCCTCGATGGACAAGGACTCATCTTTTTCCGTTTCATGCGAAATGTCTTCAATGTTTTCGTAATCGTAACTATTGATGGATGTTGTGTCGTTCGGGTCAATCAGGTATGGATTGTTTTTTATATCTCCCTGTATGTGTGAGGATGGGGGAGGGGGGTAGAAGTCATTTGTCTTACCCAGCGGAGAACCCTCAACCACTTCATCATTGATGATGCCATGAACGAGCTTTTTAAGTTCGGAGACATCCTTTTTCATTTCAAACAGTACTTTATAAAGCAGTTCTCTTTCAGACAGACCGGATTTATCAGGTCCCGACTGATCCGTATAGAGGGCCGGAAGATAACTGCTTTCTGAAGGCAGATATTTCAGAAGTATTTCGTGGGTTATATCTCTGTCGATCTCAAGCACCGACATCTGCTCGACAAGGTTTTTCAGTTGCCGGATATTTCCGGGAAACCGGTATTTGGAAATGGCCATAACAGCATCATTGGAGAGCTGAATGGGTTTAACCTTGTATTTTTCGGCAAAATCAGTAGCAAATTTCCTGAACAACAATTCGATATCCTGTCCCCTGTCCCTTAAAGGAGGGACAAAAATAGGTACTGTATTAAGCCTGTAATACAGATCCTGTCGGAATTTACCTTGCTCAACTCTTTGAAGAAGGTCGACATTTGTTGCCGCTACAACTCTGACGTTCGTTTTTAATACTTTTGAAGAGCCTACTTTTATAAATTCACCATATTCCAGCACACGAAGTAATCTGGCTTGTGTTGCCAGAGGCATTTCACCTATTTCATCAAGAAATATTGTTCCACCGTTTGTGACTTCAAAGTATCCCTGACGTGCTTCATGAGCACCTGTAAACGAACCTCTCTCATGACCAAACAATTCAGAATCGATTGTTCCTTCCGGAATGGCCCCGCAGTTAATGGCAATGAACTTACCATGCTTGCGGTGACTCAGGTGATGTATGATTTTCGAGAATGATTCTTTACCACTCCCACTTTCTCCGGTTATTAATACAGTCATATCCGTCGCAGCCACCTGGGCGGCTACTTCAATGGCATGGTTTAATACCGGCGAATTACCAATAATTCCAAATCGTTGTTTTATGCCTTGAATTTCAGTGTTATTCACTATTGAGTTTACTTATTTCTTCAATGTATTTTTTCGATTTTACCAATAAGAGTGGCACTTGTGCATTCCTGAATCAATACATCCACATATTGTCCAGGTTTCCGGTCTTCTTTAGGAAATACCACGACTTTATTTGCCGAATTACGTCCCTGCAGAAAATCTTCTGAACGTTTTGAAGGACCTTCAATCAGGACTTTATATGTTTTTCCGACATTTAACATATTCCTGGATAAGGATAACGCCTGTTGTTTTTCGATGATTTCATTCAATCGTCGTTTTTTTATTTCTTCAGGGATGTCGTCCTTGAGTTTTTTTGCAGCTTGTGTGCCAGGCCTTTCAGAATAAGCGAACATGTACGAGAAATCATACTTTACATATTCCATAAGTGAAAGACTGTCCCGGTGTTCCTCTTCTGTTTCGGAACAAAACCCGGTGATCATATCTGAGGATATCCCACATTCTTCTCCGAGTATACGTCTGATAGCATCCACTCTTTCGATGTACCACTCACGTGTATATGTGCGGTTCATCAGCTCAAGCACCCTTGAGTTGCCACTTTGAGCAGGAAGGTGAATGTATTTACAGATGTTGTCGTGCCGGTTCATGGTATGCAATACTTCATCTGTTATATCCTTTGGATGCGAAGTAGAGAACCGGATACGAAGGTCGGGGTTTATAGTTGCGGCCTTTTCAAGAAGTTGAGCAAAATTGACTGACTGATCTTCAGCCTCCCATTTGTATGAATCGACATTCTGTCCCAAAAGGGTTATCTCACGGTATCCTTTATTGAAAAGCTCCCGTGCTTCGTTTACGATCGATTCAGGATCCCGACTGCGTTCACGGCCCCTGGTATACGGAACCACACAAAAGGCACACATGTTATTACACCCTCGCATTATAGAAATGAAGGCAGTGACACCATTGGAATTCAGGCGTACCGGACTGATATCCGCATAGGTTTCTTCCCTTGATAATAAGATATTTACGGCTTTAGCACCGTCATCTACTTTCTTCACCAGTGTTGGCAGGTTTCGGTAAGCATCCGGTCCAACAACCATATCGACAGACTTCTCTTCATCAAGGAGCTTGGTCTTAAGCCTTTCAGCCATGCATCCTAACACACCGATTATAAGGTCAGGCTTGTCTTTTTTGAGTGAATTAAAAACACTCAGACGTTTTCTGACGGTTTGTTCGGCACGTTCCCTGATGGAACAGGTATTTATGAATATGAGATCTGCTTCTTCCATTTGAGAGGTAGTATCGAATCCTTCCTCCAACATAATAGAAGCAATAATCTCACTGTCAGAAAAATTCATCTGGCAGCCATAACTCTCAATATACAATTTTCTGGATTGACCCGTATCCACTTGCTCGCTGATAACAGCTGTATCACAGCCTTTACCACTCTCTGATATCTCAATATCTTTCAAAAGATCCTTCATTAATCACTTTTAAAATGTTGTTTTTCTGAAATGCAGGATGCAAATATAGTAATAATAGGAAAAAGATGACAATTTGACAGTGTGAAAAGTGACAAAAGAAACGGATAATTCCTGATTATGGAAAAATAAACGATTTAACCTGAAATGAATGCCGTTTTAGTTTAAATGATTGTACGATTTTAGTGGTATGTGTATATCTGAATAAATGGCGATGTATTGAGTGAGGATCACAGGTCCAGATTATCATTTAAGGTATAGTAAAGCTGATCTAAACTACCAACAGCAGGGGTAGTGCGAAATGGTGTTTCGTGTGGACACCATAGCCGTCAACCTAAGGGAAAAAACAAAAATAAAGCCGTCATCAGCAGGTAAAAACCTGGCCTTGTCTAAACAGTATTAATTCAGATTTAACCCACAATAAGGATATTTCATGATTTTGAAAATGTCCGGGCTCTCATATTTGAC